>CAKOXG010000012.1 GCA_934130025.1 uncultured Clostridia bacterium | reverse complement strand
AATTTTGATAAAAATAATCTAAAGTTATATAAATTTTTTAAAATATGTGGTTACAATAATGAAAAAAAATCCAACCAAGAATAATTAAAAATAATGAGGCTTCAGAATCAAATTTAAGAGAGTTTTATAAGAAAGTAATATAGTTTGTTGTTAAAATAAATAGCTTAAATAGTAGTAATAACAAGGACTAGCAAGATTTTGCGGGTAGGACCATATATGTATGGTTTTATATTTTGTTCCTACTCCTTTTTGCACAAAACTTTGATTTTGTGCAATGTTGTAAGAGAGTATCTAGGGTGGTTACTCTGTACCACCCTGCTCTATAATTTTAATTACATAGTAATTATTTTACCGTTACAATTCTTAAATTATTATGTCTCAAATCAAAACTAAGTTCTTCAAGTAATTTTATATCATCTAATAACTTACTATTTGATTCTTCATAAAGTTGCTCTTGCAATTCACTTAATTCAAACGGACAAAGTCTATCGCTAGCAAGTGAAAAATCACATTCAAAAGCATGAATCATATCAATATAACGCTCTGTTACATCAATTTCCATAAAAACACCTACTTTACTATATTATTTTCTATTTCACTCCTTTTCTTTTTACAATAGTAATAATAGCATCTCCAATTTTTACAGTTATCACAATTGTATTTTGCTTTCTTAGCTTCTGACATACTAATTCTATTAACAATAAAAATATCATACATACATTGAAGAAATGACCCAACAACTAAAATTAAAAACATTTTGCTATTCATAAAAACACCTACCTTACTATATTATCTATATCGTAACAAAAATAAACTACTTGTCCCGTCTTCCTGCGACTTATTATAATACTATCAAAATCACTATCTCTTATTATAGTGTTACGATAACACCTAAATATTCTACCGCAGATTGATACTACAATTAAATACTTTTCTTTATGTTTTCTACTCTCCAAATAATACTCTGGAAATAAATCATATATATTCATAAATCCTCCCGACTAATGCCAACGTACTAATTCATTCGGCATTAAATAATGAAATACCGTTCGCCTTATAACTTCGTCTGCTGTTTTCCTACTAAATCTTACACGATGACCGCCTCTCAACAAGCCTTGTATCTTTTCTTTATATCTCCTACTTAAATCATCTATCGGAAAACCTGTCTGTACAGCATACAGCAATGCAAACGTTGTCTTATCTTTATAATCACTTAACGAATATATGTAATCATTCGTATAAATCTCTGGGAATAAATCCTCAGGCAATTTAAAGAGCTTTATATCTATAAGCCTAAAATCCTCAAATTGTATAGACACCTCTACCCTAGTCAATTCATTAACATTCTTTAAATTGCTTTCTTTTTTCTTGTTGTATATTTTAATACGCCTATCGCCTGTACCTATATAATACGTCTTGTCATCAAAGCCATTTGACAATGACTTTAATGTACGTTTGCCTGTTTTACTTAAAATTAAATCTAAAATATTAATTTTCAGGTCAACAGCCAAATCAAGACTTCTTAGGTACCAGTCTCCTGACATACCTAAAATATGTAGTAATAGTGGAGCATCTTTTATTTTGTTTGGATTGAACTCAAGAGTTAAGTTGTATTTTACATCATTCTTAAAGAATTGTAGTTTTTCATTATTACAATGAAATCCAAAATAAAAGCTTCTCCCCTCTTCTAACTCTATAGTATAGTTATATTTAAAGCACATAACTCTATCACTTAACCACATTTTCTTGACTTTATCTTTATAAACTGAATTTATTAAAAACTCTAAATTACTAAACTCTCCATACGTTATATACGTCTTTAATCTAATCATATCTACAGAGTACACCATATTATTATCTTCTATACTCTCTAAATACATGTTGTTTTTCTCCTATTTTAAAAGGTCAAACAAAGGTCAAACTTTTTGATTTTCCATAATTAAAGTGTAAACCTCTATCAAATCCTTATGGTTGTAAGGCTGAAAGCCTATATTACACTCAATACCGATGTAATATATTACACAAAACCCCGCTTGTTAGAAGCGCGGGGAATTTGTGTTTTTCTCAGTCACGAAATTGCTACGCAATTTCTCTATCTTGCTGCGCAAGATGTCGCTGCGCTCTTCAGCTAAAACAATATTATAATCTACAGGTTATTATTGTCGCCTGCATTTGAGTTATCTCTATGCTTTAATTCCTGCTCTTTTTCTTTCAATCTCTTTTTATAATTAAGTTTATAATCAAAATAATTCTTGAAATTCATATTCTTTTTGTTCTGTAATACATAATACTCAATTAAATCTAAAACTAAATAAAAAACCCAAAATACTAATAAAATAATATAATACTTATTCATATAATCAATCCTCCTATTTCTTAAAATTAAATACAGTATTAATATCTGCTACAACATTACTATCTTCTTTAAATCCAACATCTTTAAATCTATCTATTACCTTATATGTATCATAACAATCTCTAAGTTCCTTATCATGTACAAAGAAATACCAACCACGATATTTAAACTCTTGTACATTTCCTTCGCTATCTAAAATTGGCTCAAATCTACGAACGATCGTCAAGGCTCCGAGGAGCGTAGTACACCTACGCACCTCGGTAGCCTGTGAGCGAATAGCCTTGGCAAGTAAATAAAAGTTTTGTGATGTACCAAGAATAATTCTCCTGTTTTTTCTATTTTGTGTTATTACTGACAACATTTCAGGAGGAAAGTTCTTACTGTCATTTGAACTAAACCAATTCTGTAATTCGTCCATAACAACTATTACACCATTTATACCATTTTTATAATTAATTAAGGTTCGCCAACTTTTAAGCTTAGCATCTTCATACTTATAACCAATATTAGTTATACACTTAGCAAGAGGAAACTCCTGCTGCATACGCCTTGTAAACTCTATCATACCAATACTTTTCCCTGCACCTTGACGTCCTTCAAATATAATGCAACCTTGATATGGAAAGAAATCTGGTTCTCTCTCAAAATAATCATCTACATATTGACGTGGCAACTTAACAAATACCTTATAAAAAAATCCTTCTTTCTTTATATATTGCCTAGTACCTTTCTTCAATCTTTTACCTTGACATAGCCTTAAAACAAACCAGAATGAACATAGAACAACAAAAAGAGCAATACCTATTAAAACTATATACAGTGGATATTTTAGCAGCTCAAAAATCATTTTGAACATAGTGGTAAACATATTAATCATCGTGCTTACCTCCAATACCAAAATCTCTGTCTATATAATAATAAATTTGCTCATATAAATCGTTGAGCTCATCGTTTAAACTAACATACTTATAAAAAAGCATTGCAAAACCAATAACCACAACAATAAAAAATATTATAATAAAAATCAACATCTCAAATCTCCTGACTTTAAAATTAATTAACCACCCATAGTTGGGATAAATCCTTTGACTAACCTTATCAAAGCTAAAGTGATCCTAAAAGTGAACAAACCAACAGTCAAAGAAATCAAAGGCGTTAGCTTACTCCACGGCAGTACATAAGCAATTATTTTAATAAAAGAGCTTATAATTGGGATACTTAAAACAAAATCTACACCAATATTAAATACTGAAAGAGGAGCAAGTAAAACATTCAAAACACCTTGAAAAACCAATATAATAGCATTCGTTATCATTGCTTAGGCCCCCTCTCAATTTTAGAATCAATACTATTAATAGTATAAACAGCACCTGAAGCACCATTTATTATTCCAGTAACATTTAAAAACAATCGCCAAGCAAAAAAAGCATAAGCAAAACCAGCAATTACAACATCGCCATATTGTTTAAATGGAGCATACCAACTCAAATCTATAACCTTAACATTAGCCTCTCCGGTATATTTTGTTTTTCCAATATCAACACTAATTGATGGAGCGGTGCCCGAATCGACCATCAAGTTATCTAATACGTTCACAGTTGACTTTATAGTATCTACAAAAGCAAACTTTGACTGTATAGTACGAGTCATTGCAGACAATCTCTCATCACTAGGTACAAATAGCATATTTAACAAATCCTTGAATAAATCAACTATTACTTTACCTATAAATTTATCACTATTAGGATTTAAAAAACTTAATATATCAGCTAATCCTTGAATAATCTTTTTAAGTATAAAATTATCACTCAATGGATTAAGCCAATCAACTATACTTACAATGCCTTTTACGATTGATGCAAGAAAGTTTCCAACATTTTCAAACCCTTTCGCAATCCAACTAAAGACACCATTACTACTAAAATCTGTGGAAGCAGTGTTATTATCTCCTGTAGAACCTGACTCATTTCCACTTCCTCCACCTGTCGAGCCACTATCCCCGGTAGAGTTGGCGAAAAAAAAACGTTTTCTTTATTCTCATCAGCATAAACAACGCGATTAGAATAAAAAGTCTCTAAATTAAGTTCTTGATGACCGCAAGAATTACCGCTCCAAAATAAAGTATAAGTATTATCTGTTGAGTTATAATAATAGCAATACCAAAAAATACGTGAAGAATCACAGGTATTAATCAAATTACCTTTTGCATAAAGCTCGGTTCCTTCTGGAACATTAAAGATAAAAAAAGAACTTTTATTTCTATAGTCAACACTTATCCAAGAATTGCAATCAGGGTGTTCTTTTAAAACATTTTCAATAGTATTTCTTTTTTCATCGCTAATACTAAAAGAACTAGCAAAAACCTTATTTACAAAAAATAAATTCGTAAAAAAAACTATAAAAAAAATAAATAAAATTTTCTTATTTCTCATAAAAAAAAACCTTTCTTAAAATAAAATGGAGTAGATTACCTCTACCCCACAACACAACTAGGCAGCATGTAACATTGATTGAACGAATGCTATACCTTTTCTTATTCCGATAAATGTTATCATTACTGGAATAGTAATTGGTAATAAGCTTGTTACTTCTGATAAAACACCAGAAAGCATCTCAGTTGTTACAACTTTAGCTAATACAGCAGTACTTGAAGCTTCCATGATTATACCTCCTATACTTATATTTTGAAAAACATATCAAAAAACTTATACGTAAAATATAGAAGTATTACAATTACAAAGAAGATTAAGAAAGAAGCTATTACACCCAAATCAGTATGGACAGCTTGCATTATTTCTAACAACTCAACTTCATTATTCATACGTTTTCCTTTCTATGTTTTTCTATTTCTTGTCATCCCCAACTGCAAGCACTTGCTTTGGAGTTAGTTTGACAGAATTAGCGTAAATATTTATATCGAATGTTACTTCACAAGGATAATATGGCTTTAAATTAAAAAAGTCATTAGCCAAGTTTTTATCTGAAAGAGGTATTTTAAACTTACGTTCAACAGGCTTGCCATCAACTATCTCGTCCAATTTTAAACTGTACGAACTGTCGTATCTTACCTCTTTACCGTATTCATCTGTAAAACTTCCAGCCTCTTTTTTCTCGATATAACGAAATATAAATCTACCTTTACAATTCATAAATCCTATTTCCTTTCTCTTGAATTTCTCTTGACTTTTCTGTGGAGGTTGCGTCAAGAGTTACAACCTCACAGAGAGCTTGATTGCAATTGCGTATTCAGTGAGACAAGTATGCCTCATTGAGCACAAATACAGTATAAACCTTATGGGGCAAACTTGTCAATGTTTTTCTGCAAAAAAAAAATTAAAATCATAAATGGAGGTGAAAAGAATGTTAAGAGAATTTAGAGAAAAAGCTGGTATATCGCAAGAAAAGCTTGAAGAAATAACGAACATAGACAGAAAAACAATACACAGAATTGAAAGTGACAAAAACTCCCCACTAGTAGAAAATTATGCCAAAATAGTTGTAGCATTAAAAATGACAGACAAGCAAATAGCCAACCACATAAGAAAACTAGCAACAGACAACAAAAAACTAAAAGAAAACCACTGCCCATACGATGAAAAAGATTGTATATACTATATATCAAATGAATTCTGTGAAAAAGAAAATCTGACCTGTGGAATATGTAGCGACAAAACAATTTTAAAAGAAGGCGAAACAATAGAAATAACAGAAAAATATAAACTAACAAGAAAAAATGGAAAAATAATAAAAGAATAATGTAACAGGTACGTCACAAAAAGCGTACCTATTTATGCTATATTGTGCGAGTATTATGAAAACAAAAGAAATGTATAATAAAATATTGTAATTTTATTAATATCCCCCACTTTTATGTAAAATTTGAGATAGAAATTTTGAAATACGTTACAATTTTGAAAATTTTAAGAATTTTAAAAATTAAAGAAATAATTGAAATATGAACAAATAATTAAAAACGTAAACTAAACCGAACTAAAAAACAAACTTTGATTTTGTGCAATGTTTTATATTTATTATAAATATGGTAGTCCCTATGCTACCTTGCAATTTGCTATAGTAATTTTATATACTAAACAAATTTAAAAGTCAATACTATTTTTAAAAAATGTACCTAAACAATCAACACTTAATGTTGTCATATAATATTTATTCTTTTTCCCTTCTGGATAAAACCTAAAATATAGCTTTTGCTTATTTCGATAAACCTTATCATAATGAACAATAAATTTATCTAATACAACAGATTTATCAAAACATAATCTACCATGGTAATAACAATGCTTTTGTAAAACTTGTCCTTCGTAAAATATTCCGTATTGATTAACAAAGTATTTAGTATCTTTCGATACTGTAGCTATAATAAAACAACCCACTTCCTAATTATAAATAATATTATATCATAATTATGTAAACATTGCAATGCTTGTAAAATTATGGTATTATTTTATTATAAGGAGGTGTAAAAAGATGGTATATGCTTTGATATTTGTAATAATAATTTTAATGATGGATATAATACTAACTAAAATTCCAAAACAAGAAAAAATAGAAAATGAGGACCTCTCTTCCCTATATGAGAAAAAAACATATTTATTAACACAGAACGAATTAAAGTTTTATAAATTACTAAAAAGTATTACAGATAAAAATAACTTAAATCTATTTAGTCAAGTTGCTTTATATGAAATAATTAAATCAAAAAATATAAAATATTTTAATAAAATAAAAAGTAAAACAATTGATTTTGTTATTACAGATGTAAATTGTAAAATAAAATTATGTATAGAACTTGACGACCCTACTCATATAAAAGAAAACAGACAAAAAAGAGATAAATTTGTTGATAACTTATTCAAAGAGTTAAATATAAAATTAATTAGAATCCCTGTTCAAAGTTACTACAAATTAAATGAACTAGAAAATAAAATCAAAGAGAGCTTATAAGCTCTCTTTTTCCTTCTTGCAATAAAAATAATAACATCTCCAATTTTTGCATTTTTCACAATGATATTTTGCTTTTTTTGCCTCACGTTCAGATATTCTATTTACAATAAAGATATCATATAAGCATTGCAAAAAAGAACCAATAATTAAAATAATTAAAATTTTATAATTTATAATTACTCCTTTTCAAATTATATTGTTTATAGACACATTCACCCATCAATTCAGATGTAAAATTAGAAACATATTTGGACTTTAAATTGTCTAATTTATATTTATCATATATTTTCTTTTCTAAATTATAAAAATCCTTTAAATTATGATTTACAATTTCTTCAGGTACCTTTAAATTACGGCTAAATAGGTAAGCTTTCTGCCCCATTAATCTTGTATCCTTATTATCCTTAGTCATATACTTGATAATATAAGCACCTAATAAAATTAGGGGTATTGACCAACTCTAGTCTAGTGTTGCAACACTCCCCCTTTTTATTATAAATATATATTTTTTGTAAATTTAATTAATTATTTGAAATTAAGGATTTAAAGATAGTATTTTTATCTTGTATTATAAATTTGCTAATGGATTGTCTTCTACTGCGTTTCTTATTTGTTGATTATCAACGTGAGTATAGATCTGTGTTGTCGATATGCTATCATGTCCCAATAGTACTTGTAGTGCTCTAATGTCTACATTGCCATATCTATACATTAATGTGGCGGCAGTATGTCTTAGTTTGTGTACAGAGTATTTTTTTGTGTCTAGTCCTGCTCGTAGAAGTTCTTGTTTTACAACGTATTGAACTGTTCTGTTGCTTATTCTCTCTCTTCTTTCGCTTAAGAATAAAGCATTTTCTGAGCCTTGTCTTATTTGTGTTTTAGGGCGTATTGCAAGATAGTTATCTAGTGCTGTCATACAGGATTTATTTAAATAGATAACTCGTTCTTTATTCCCTTTTCCTGTTACATTCATTTTTGCTTCATCAAAATCTATATCTTTAATGTTTATTCCTACAAGTTCTGATAGACGCATCCCGCAGTTTAAGAACAATGTTATAATGGCGTAATCGCGTTCTCTGTTTCTTGTGTCTTCATTATTGGTTGCTACTAAGAGTTTTTTACTCTCTTCTAGAGAAAGATATTTTGGAACTCGTATTCCTAACTTAGGAGATTCTAGGTTTAGTGCAGGGTTATGGTCCATTGGTTGTGCAGCTTTTTGTGACATATATTTAAAGAAAACCCTTATACTGGCTGTTTTTCTAGCTCTTGTTGCTGGTTTACTCTGGCAACTATTTGCCAGATAAAACAAGTAAGCATGTATATCATCCAATTTAATTTTGTTTAAATCATCAATACTCATATCGTGAATGTCTATTTTATCAAAGTTCTTTTCGTCTGTTAATTTTAAATGATACATCATATATTTCAAGAATCTATTCAAATCATAATTATACTCTTTTACTGTTGCTGGTGACTTATTTAAAATTGAAGTGGTATAATCTAAAAAATTATTTAAAAATTGTGGATTTCCATCTGTGTTTATCATATATTTTATTTCCTTCGTATTAAAATATAAGTGGCTTTACTTAGCAAGGTTAAGCAAAGCCACTATTGACCCTTTATTCTGGGCTGTTCAGGTGGTTCTGATAATACTTCCGGTACCTCAGGCCATCTGCAACCCACAGTGCTGCGAACACTGCCGCACACACTAGGTCAATTTTGATGACTGCAATTGCAATCAACATATAATTCATCCTCCTTTTAAGATAGAATGTAATATATATTTTACCATTTTTTTTATATACTTTTCAATACCCTTGGTTTATAAAATTGTATATTGTTTGCTTATTTTATTAGGTTTAATGTGTCTCTTGCTATCATTAGTTCTTCATTTGTTGGAACTACCCAGACTTCTACTTTTGAATTTGGAGAAGATATTCTTCCTTCATCTCTAAATTCGTGGTTTTTTTCTTCATCAATTTCTACTCCGAAACATTTTAAATTTTCACATATTCTTCTTCTTGCATTATATTGGTTTTCTCCAATTCCTGCTGTAAATACTATTGTGTCTAGTCCTCCAAGTGAGACAATGTATTGAGCTATATATTGAGCTACTTTGTAAGCATAAGCATTTATTGCAAGTTCTGCTCTCTTGTTTCCTTTAGCTGCCTCTGCTTCAATATCTCTAAAGTCTGCTGAAACTCCAGAAAGTCCTAATATTCCAGATTCTTTGTTTAATATTAATTCCATTTCATCTGGTGTTAAGTTTTCTTTTTTCATCAAATATGTTACTATTGATGGGTCTAAGTCTCCAGAACGTGCACACATTGGAATTCCTCCAAGTGGTGTTAGTCCCATTGTTGTATCAACGCTTTTTCCGCCTTTAACAGCGCATAAGCTTGCACCTTGTCCTAAATGGCATACTACTGTTTTTAATTCTTCAACTGGTATTCCTAAAAGTTCTGCAATTCTTGCCGAAACATATTTATGTGATGTTCCGTGGAATCCGTACTTTCTAACTCCATATTTTTCGTAGTATTTGTATGGAATTGGATACATATATCTTTCTTCTGGTATTGTTTGATGGAAAACTGTATCAAATACTGCAACATTTGGCTTTCCTGGCATTGCTTCCATAGCAGCTCTAATTCCTGTTATAGCAGCCTTATTATGAACTGGTGCTAAAGCTGCACATTCGTCAATTTTTGCAATTACATCTTCATCAATTATAACTGATGAGCTAAATTTGTCTGCGCCTTGAGCAACTCTGTGACCAATTCCATCAATATCAGCTAAGCTCTTTATAGTATTATATTTAGGATCCAATAATAATTCTGTCATAAAGTCAATTGCTTCTTTGTGTGTTTTTACAGGATGGTCAAATCTAAATTTCTCTCCATTTACTTTATGAGTAACAAAAGATTGCTCTCCTATTCTCTCATATGTTCCTTTTGCCATTACTTCCTCATTTTCCATATTGATTAATTGATATTTAAGTGATGAACTACCACAATTTAAAACTAATATTTTCATTTTATAATCCTTTCTTTCATTGCCAACTAAGTTGCGGCATATTTTATATTACTACACACAAACCGATTTCATTTTTTTAATTTTGGTAGGTCACTCTTGGTCGGAGCTAAAGCTCCTCAAAAGGCGAGCTCGACCTTATTTTTAAAAATGTAACTTGGTTTGCTCGTAGTATATTAAGCATTCGCCCCAAAATGGGCGTCCACTTTTGGCTATTTTACAAGTTCCATTGTTTCTCTTGCTATCATTAACTCTTCGTTTGTTGGAACTACCCAAACTTTTACTCTTGAATTTTCGCTAGAAATTTCCTTTTCTGAATCTCTAACTGCTTTGTTTTTTTCATCATCCAGAAGCACACCCATAAATGTTAAGTGGCTACATATATCTGCTCTTGATATAGGACCTTTCTCCCCTACTCCTGCTGTAAATGTTATTACGTCTACTCCGTTCATGCTAACTGCCATTTTTGCTATATATTGTGCTATTATAAAATCATATTCTTTCAAAGATGAAATAGCTCTTTCATCGCCTTGTGCTATGGCTCTTTCCACATCTCTATTGTCTAATGATATTCCAGATAGTGCAAGTAGCCCTGAACGTTTATTAAGAATCTCTTCAATTTGGGCAGGATTCATGTTTTCCTTAGACATAAGGTAGGTTACTACTGATGGGTCCAAATCTCCAGAACGCGATCCCATTGCAACTCCACCAAGTGGTGTTAGGCCCATTGTTGTGTCTACACTTACTCCATTTTGAATTGCACATAAGCTTACGCCTTGACCTATATGGCAATTTATTATCTTTAAATCTTTTAATGGTCTTCCTAATAATTCGGCAATTTTTAGTGCAACATATTTATGTGATGTTCCGTGAAATCCATATTTTCTGATTCCATATTTTTCATAATATTCATATGGTATTGGATATAAATACTGCTCTCTTTTCATTGTTTGATGAAATGCTGTATCAAATACTGCGATATTAGGTTTCCCAGGCAAATTAATTTCACATGCTTTTATACCTTGTAAATGTGCAGGATTATGTAAAGGAGCAAACCTAATAGCTTCTTCTATTCCTTTTTTTACATCTTCTGTAATTATACATGATTTTTCGAATTTTTCACCTCCATGAACAACCCTGTGTCCTATTGCTGTGATTTCGTCTAAGCTATTTATTACAGGATATTTATCGTCTGTGAATTGTTTTAATACAAATTTAATTGCTTCTCCATGGTCTCTAGCAATTACGTCATATCTGTATTTTTCTCCATTTACTTTGTGAGTTACAAAAGAATCATAACTGCCAATTCTTTCAAAGTACCCTTTTGCAAGTACTTTTTCATTATCCATATCTATAAGCTGATATTTTAAAGAAGAACTACCACAGTTTAAAACTAAAATCTTCATAAACTACCTCCTAATTCACGATTATAAGCAATACCTATTAGAAATAATTTTGTTTTTTAAACTTCGTCCATTTTGCTCTTGGTCGAGGCTACGCCTCTCGAAAGGCGAGCTCGGGGCTTGTTTTGCAAAACACAAATTATTTCTAATATATATTTTTCTATTTAATTGTTTTTAATTTATTTTTTGAGCTTGGACCGCTGTTATTGCAATAACTCCAGCAATATCGGCACTTGAGCATCCTCTCGATAAGTCATTTACAGCTCTTGAAACGCCTTGGCATAAAGGCCCATAGGCTTCGGCATGGCCAAACCTTTGTGTTAATTTATATCCAATATTTCCTGCATCCAAATCTGGAAATATCAATATATTGGCTTTACCTTTTAGGGGGCTGCCTGGAGCTTTTCTTTCTGCTACTTCTGGAATTATTGCTGCATCTAGTTGAATTTCTCCATCGCAAACTAAATCTGGTCTTTTTTCTTTCAAAAGTTTGGTTGCTTCTATAACTTTATCTGTTAATGGCGAATGTGCACTTCCATGTGTTGAGTATGATAACATCGCAACTTTTGGTTCTTCACCTATCAGCTCTTTAAAACTCTCACTAGAAGATATTGCAATTTCAGACAATGCGTCTGCATCTGGATATTCATTAAGTCCAGAATCTGCGAATATAAATACACCATTTTCTCCAAATTCTTTATCTTTCAATACCATAATAAAGAAGGCAGATACAAGCTTTGTTCCAGGAGCAGTTTTTAGTATTTGAAGTGCTGGCCTTAATGTATCAGATGTAGGATGGCAAGCTCCAGATACAAAACCATCTGCATCATTCTCTTTTACCATCATCGTTGCAAAATACCTATTATTTTCTTTCAATATTCTTTTAGAATCATCTAATGTCATGCCCTTATTTTTTCTTAGCTCATATAAATCGCTTGCATATTTACTAAACCTATTATATGTTGCAGGATTTATAATTTGAGCACCGTTCTATGTTTATATCATTTTTATTGGCTAAATTTTTAATTTCATCAGGATTTCCAATTAATATAATATTAGCAAAGCCTTCCTTTAAAACCATTTGAGTTGCTTCCAAAGTTCTCACATCTTCACTTTCAGGAAGTACTATAGTTTTAATGTCATGCTTTGCTTGTTCTTTCATTTTTTCTATAAAGGTCATTTATAATCCTCCTCTTAGTACTTGACTTTTTCATATATTCATATTATATATTTAAAAGTGAAAAAGTACAAGAGGTAGCATAACATAATACATATATAATTTTATTATGGAGGAATTTATGATTCTAGAATATATCAAAAAAGAGGATGATTTTTTTACTGTAAGACAAGTTGTTACAAATTATTTTAATATTTCTTCAGTGCTGCGTATTAAGCTACATAAAAATAACAAAATATTTTTGAATGGACTTCCCACTTATTTGGATAGGCCCATAGTAAATGGCGATGTAATAACTATTGTAATTGACTTTGAAGAGGATAATTCCAACGTACTTCCAAATGATATTCCTTTAAATATATTGTATGAAGACGATTTTATTCTTGCACTGGATAAGCCTTCGGGGCTTCCTGTACATCCATCTGTTCTTCACTTTTCTGATAGTTTATCTAACGGCGTAAAGTATTATTTTGATAAAATCAATCTTCACAAGAAAATTAGACCTGTGAATAGACTTGATAAAAATACTTCTGGTATAGTTATATTTGCAAAAAATGAATATATTCATGATATTTTATCAAAACAGATGCAGAATAAGACATTTAAAAAAACTTATATTGCTGTTTGTGAAGGAATTTTTGAAGATAAAGTTGGAACAATTGATGCTCCAATTTCTAGGAAGGAAAATAGTATAATTGAAAGATGTGTAAGCCCTTTAGGAGATAGTTCGATAACTCATTACAAAGTAATAAATGAGATTTCGGAAAAATTTTCTGTTCTTGAGATTTCTCTTGAAACAGGAAGAACTCATCAAATTCGTGTTCATATGTCATATATAGGGCATCCAATTGTTGGTGATAGTTTGTATGGTAATGAATCTTCCATAATATCAAGGCAGGCTCTACATGCTTATAAAGTGGAATTCCTGCATCCTGTAACTCATCAAAGTATGATTTTAAAGGCTCCAATTCCGAGTGATATACTTGGTATTATTAGACAAAAAAATTAATTATTTAGCCAATATAACTAAATAATTAATTTTTAGGTAAATCTATAAGCCGGGTTCTGTCTAGAACGGCCATTTATCTAGTACACATATTGCTATATGCCTCAAGCCACCAAGCAGAAGACGGCGAGCAGCCTTAGCCTTCTTATATTCGGTGTTGCTCCAGATGGGGTTTACACAGACCCCTTGTGTCTCCACACGGGCGGTGAGCTCTTACCTCGCCTTTTCATCCTTACCATTCAGAGCTATTTTGCAAGGCTAGGCCTTGCATATATTCTGAAATATGGCGGTTATTTTCTGTTGCACTTTCCTTAAGGTTTCCCTCACTGGACGTTATCCAGCATCATTGCTCTTTGGAGCCCGGACTTTCCTCGTATGCTGTCTTTCGACCTTGCAGTACGCGACCGTTCAATTTACCCTAATGTCTATTTTACTCTAAAGATGCCGAAAAGTCAATGATGGTTTCAAATATCATCAAGTTTCTTAATAAGATTTTTATATTTAAAAATAAATGTATTAATGTTCTTTTCATTGCAAGATTTTATAATTTCTTTTAGCAACATATATGATTTATTTAATTTATTTTGTTCTGTTTCTTTTGTATTCCCGTGATGAATTAACAATTTGTAACAATGTTTCTTCAGCTTTTCCAAGAAATTGTTTTGAAAAATCCCACTTTTCTGATGATACTAAAGAATAAGCTGATATGACGTTAGACTTGACCTCTATAATTTTATTTTTTTCGGTGTCTTTTGATGTTTCGTTATAGTATTCTGATACCAATTTATACAAATTTGCTATGTTAATTAGTGAATTGTTTTTATCATTATTTTGTATAGAATCTGCAAGTAGATCTAATGTGTTATTAAAAGTTAGAATATTATTACTATTAACATTAAGAGCATTTAAATCGAGAGCAATCGTTGGCCACGCTGTGTACAGGGCTTGAATTTCTGTGTCTAAATTCAAGGTTTCAAAATCATTTATTAGCGTTTCTATTGATACTTCTAAGTATTTTAATTCATCATTTACCTTTTTGTCTAACTGAGCAGATGTATCTGAAACGTTATTTATAATTTTGCTTACGAACATTACTATTATAAATGCAGCCAAGGCTACAATTGCAATGCCTATAAAATATTTTAACCATGTATTTTTTTTCATAAAGTGAATATTCCTCTCTATAATTTCTTATATTGTTTATGTTATTTTCCCTCTTTTTTTACAATTTATTCTATGTATATTAATTTTATTTTTTCATACACTAAAATTAATATTTCATTAGCATTTATTAATTATTTTAAAAAATATAAGAAAGGAATAATATCTATATGTACCCGATTGTTCAGCTTTACAGTAATACGGATGGTGCAATATTTGATTTTTTGTCAAGATTTTATGATAAAAATCACATGCCTGGAATTTATCAAAATACTTTGGAATGGGAACACTCTTTTGAAAATCCTGTTGAAATGATTACACTCCTTGGCGTTTTTTTAGATAATATTGACGACTACGATATTGTTATGTGGATTAGCTTAGATAAGGGTATGCTTGTAAAAATAACACCTAACAATGCAGATAGCATCATTAGGTATATATACGAAAGATTTCCTTATTAAATTATTCTATTCGCTTTTTCTTTTTCTTGTCATAAGCATTGTTACAGCTTCTCTTGGATTGAGATTGTTATATAACACATCATATACAGCATTTACTATTGGCATTTCAATATTATATTTTTTTGCCAATTTATAGGCAACATCAATATTATCTATACTTTCAATTACCATACCGATTTCATTTCTTGCCTGCTCTACAGTATATCCTTTTCCAATTAGTCTGCCAGCTCTTCTATTTCTAGAGTGTTCGCTCATACATGTAACTATTAAATCTCCCAGTCCTGACAATCCATAAAAAGTATCGTGCCTTCCCCCCATTGCTTCTCCAAGCCTTGTTATTTCAACAAGTCCTCTTGTTATAAGGGCTGCAAAGCTATTATCTCCTAAATTTATTTCTGTTGCAATTCCCGCACAAAAAGCAATTATATTTTTTAGGGCTCCTCCAAGTTCCACTCCTATTACATCATCTGATGTATAAACTCTCATTCTTTCGTTCATAAATACGTCTTGAACTAGTTCTTGAATTTCTTTAGATTTTGAAGCTATTACTATTGCGGTAGGAATTCCTAAAGATACTTCTTCGGCATGGCTTGGCCCTGAGAATATGCCGTATTTAATTTCTGGAAGCTCTTCTTCTATCACCTGGCTCAATGTGCTTAAAGTCTTATCTTCAAAGCCCTTTGCACACATTATTACAGGTTGGTTAGTTATATATTCTTTATATTTTTTTATTGTATCCCTCACAAATTTAGAAGGGGTTACATGCAGTATTAAATCACTACCATCTATAACTTCTTTAATATTTGTAAAACAAGTTACATTCTTTGGAATAACTGCGTCAGGAAGAAATTTACACTTTCTTTCATTATTTATCGCATTTGTTTCTTCTTCTGTAAATGACCATATTTTAATATTATGTCCCTTGTTTGCTAAATGTATTGATAATGCAACTCCCCAAGTTCCACTACCTATTATTGCTATTTTTTTCATAATTTTTCCTCTCTTCAGTTTTTATTTTGTGCCTTTAAAGCTTAATTTGTTTTCTTTTCCTTCTAATAGTCTTTTTACATTTGTTCTATGATTAAATACAACAAGAACAGCTAATATGACAGCAAATATTATGTAATTTCCGTTAACCAAGTAATTTGTGTGAATAAAAACTGTTAACACAGGAAATAGTATAGCTGCCGCAATTGATCCAAGAGATACAATTCTTGTCAATGCCATTAATAATAATGCAAATACAAGACAAATAAGTCCAATTTGCCAATTTACCATAAGAAGTACTCCAAGCGATGTAGCAACACCCTTTCCTCCTTTAAACTTGAAAAATACAGGAAAAGTATGTCCCACTACAACGAATATTCCAGCTAATTGAATTAGCAAACTACTATCCAAATTACTGAAGATTTTTCCAGCTATAAAAGCTACTAAAATCGCAATTACACCTTTTAAGCAATCACATACAAGAGTAAGTGCTGCGGCTTTTTTCCCTACAGTTCTTAATACATTTGTACTTCCTGCATTGCCACTTCCCTTCTCTCTAACATCAAATCCTGCCATTTTTTTACTTATTATAACAGAGAAACTCACACTTCCTAATAAATAAGCAATAATTGCAACTATTATATATGTTGCCATAAAAATCACACTCCTTTTTATATTTTTTTACTTAGTATTACTTCCTTCACCTTTTTGAATTTTTTCCCTCGCTATTATTCTTACAGGTGTTCCAACTAACCCAAATTCTTTTCTTAATTGATTTACCAAATATCTTTCATATGAGAAATGGAATAATTTCTTATCATTTACAAATACAACAAATGTAGGTGGCTTTGTAGTAGCCTGTGTCATATAGTAAAGTTTTAGCCTTCTTCCTTTGTCTGTTGGTGGTTGAACTACTGCTATAGCCTCTGCCAATACTTGATTTAAAACTGCTGTTGAAACTCTAAGTGCGTTTTGACTTGCAACACTATTAATCATATCAAAAAGCTTATCAACTCTTTGTCCTGTTTTTGCAGATATAAATATTATTGGAGCATATGACAAATATGGCAATTTCAAATACACTTCTTTTGTGTATTTTTCCAAAGTTCCATTTTGCTTTTCATATTCATCCCATTTATTTACTGCTATTATCACACCTTTACCTGCTTCATGAGCTTCACCTGCTATCTTAGTATCTTGATCTGTTACACCCTGCATAGCATCAATCATCAATATGCACACATCAGCTCTTTCTATTGCAAGCATTGTTCTTACTACACTATATTTTTCAATATTTTCTTCTATTTTGCTATGCTTTCTTAGCCCTGCTGTGTCTATAAAAATATATTTTCCATGCTCGTTTTCAAACCTTGAATCTATTGCGTCTCTTGTTGTTCCAGCCACATTGCTTACAATTAATCTGTTCTCTCCCAAAATTTTATTTACCAAAGAAGATTTTCCAACATTTGGTTTTCCTATTACTGCAACTTTAATTTCAGTTTCAAGTTCTTCGTCTTCTGTTTTTGGAGGCAACTTTTCATAAATTGCATCTAGTACATCACCAATTCCTATTGCGTTTACAGAAGATACTCTAAAAGGATCTCCTAAACCAAGATTGTAAAACTCGTATATTTCAGGTATATCTTTTCCGTAATTATCTGCTTTATTGCATACCAAAATAATTGGTTTTTTAGATTTTCTAAGCATTAATGCTATATCTTCATCTTGAGATGTTACCCCCTGCTTTACATCTGTAACAAATACTATTACATCTGCCATTGATATTGCCATATTGGCCTGTTCTTTCATTTGTACAGATATATCGTCTTCTTGGCTGAATTCTATACCTCCAGTATCAACAAGAGTAAAACTTCGTCCTCTCCAATTAGATTCTCCATACACTCTGTCTCTTGTAACACCTGGAGTATCTTCAACTATGGATATTCTTTTCCCTATTATATAATTGAAAAACGTTGATTTGCCTACATTAGGCCTTCCAACGATTGCTACCATTGGTTTTGCCATTTTTACTTTCCTTTCTTAAATTTAACTAATTAATACTTAATTATTTTACTATAAAATTGCTTAAATAACAAGCTTATACCTTCATTTTTTGTTTTCTTTTGTAGATAATTGTATATACAATAAGTAAACCGACTGTACATATGGATACAAAAAACGAGATAATCATTAAATTTGTACCAGTATATTTAACTTCTATATTTATTTCGTCATTTTCTGAATCTGCTTTAATAAGAACAAAACCATTTTCGGACTCCATATATTTTATGTTTTTCCCATTTAATTTTACTCTGTATCCCAAATAGTAAATGTATGGCAATTCTATGTCTATTTTTGTGTATTCACTCGCTGTGCTATTTTTTTCAAATGTAACCTGCATATTTGAACCATTTTTTATATAACTTTTCATCTCAAAATTTGATGAGTTTAATATTATCGGCACATCTTCTCTTTTGGCTACATAGGGTTTTAAGCAATTAAAGGCTTTGCTTGGAAGGTATTCAAAGCTTGCCATTCCGGCATGTACTCTTCCAGTTTGTGTGGTAACTCTTCTTGGATTTATTAATTCATCTTCATTATTTGTTTTATCATAATGAAGCATATTTTTGTATGGAACCATTAGAAGCATTGAAATTGTAATTAGAATAATTACATCCGTTTTTTTGAAATTCTTTATTAACATTCCGTAGTTTACGGCTGCAACAAACGATAAGAAAAATGCTGAAAATTCTAATAGCCTAAAAGAAAATTGTAACATGGTAAAAATTTTAGGAAGTTTTTCAAATGGAAATATTGTTAATGTCATAAATGTCAAAATAATCCCCAAAAGTAAAAATAGTAAATACCAATTATTGTCACTATTAATGGGATCTTCATTTTTTAACATTTTTACTACATTAATAGGAGAAAGTAATATTCCGATAACAGTTATCAATCCAATTTCATATATCATGAAAGAATCCTTTTTAGTTGAAAATAATTGTTTAAATTCAACTTTTAAACTCTCAAGCACATCTATTCTCTCCATTCTTCCTGGCACAAATACCTCATATGATGTTGCAAAATAATGCTGTATAAGTCCCACCCAGAAAAAGCTTGTAGCTAGAAGTATAATTATTAAATTTAATATTAGATATTTAATATTTTTTCTATTCAATTTTTTTATAAAAACAATTACATAAATTAAGCTTAGTATTGCAGTATACATGCAAATTACAGTGTGAGTGAGCATTAATCCCGATGCTCCTATAACTAACAGCCATGTTTTTTCATTTTTGTTTATTGTTGTGTATAGCCCGTCAAATACCATGGGTATAAATACAAATGAAAAAAGTTCTGATATTGCAACTCTCATATACATATCTGTTATTCTATATGGAGCAAGTATATATAAGCATGCCGCAAGTGTTGCTATATTGCAATTATTTGTGATTTTAAGTGTGAATTTATACATGCTAATTCCAGAAGCTAGTGCTATTACAAACATAAATATTTTTAAACAATTTTCAAATGTAAAATTAAATATTCTGAATATCAATGGTAAATATGCTGTTAATGGGCTATAAAATATATTCCACGAATAGCCAAAATTATTGCAAAAATTTGACATTATCATAGGCAAAAACTGACCAGATTTTATCATCTGTTCAGTTCCTATAAGCCTGCATATGTGCTGAATTCCATCATCAACATATATATTTATATTTTCACATAAAAGAGGAATACATATAAATATGGAAGCAAGTAATATACCTAATGCAGGAAATATTTTATCAAAATATTTTAAATTTTTTCTTTCTGTTTTCATTTACTCTTCCTTTTATTAAAAATTTCAAAACACACAATTCCTAATATTGATACTGCAGATATGACATATCCTGCTTTTTCAAGTATTGTTCCACTATACCTAATTTTTATATGAGCGTTCTCAACATCCTCACCTATTTTTATTGCAACAAAGCCATTTTCAGATTCAAAAGTATCTATTTTTTTATTTTCACCATTATCATTCATATTTGCAGAGTATCCCAAATAATAAATATAAGGTAATTCTACTATTGTTCCTTCTTTTGCATTTTTAACATTAAATTCTAGGCTTAAACCATTTTCATTTTCGTCACATATCTCAGCTTCGCCAGAAAGTACCAATGTTCCTAGTTTTCTATTTTCAATATAATCGTAATCGCAATTTGCTGGCAAATACTCCCTATTCACACTCCAAATAGATAATCGTTTTTCATTAATTCTTATTTCTTCATATTGCTTATCTTCTAATGTTTTAGCAGATTCGTATTTATAATTATAGTTTACCTTAGACATTGAAATAAGGACAAGTATAATAGTTAGTGAAACAAGAATTGTTTTTAATTTTTCTTTATTATTAGAAATTAGAATAATTAATGTATATAAATTTATAGCACAAATTATAGAAAGTGCAAATTCAAAAAACGAGAGCATTCTCCATGCGAACTGAAGCTTTGTCAATATTTGTGGTATTATAATCCATGGAAATAATTTCATACTCATAAATAATGAAATTATTGCAATTAAAATAAAGTTTAAATATTCGTCTTTATAATCATCTGAAATTTTGCTTGCCACCACAATTCCAATAATTGAAAATATAATTAATGGCATTCCAATATTAAAATCCACACCCTCTGGTTCAATTGTATCTTTTACCAATTGTATAGGACTCAAAGCTGAATTTTGTACATCTTCTGGTAAAGATCTCATTGATGTAGAATTAAATATAATATAATTTCCATTTATTTTATGTTCTACGATTGGTATTGTATAAAACGATGTTACTAATAATATTAGTACAACATCAATAATTAGTTTTCTCCAGATTTCTTTATTTTTTAATTTTCTAATATGGCAGATTAAATACAGTGCTGCAAATATTGCTGAATATTCTGTAGATATTGTGTGTGTCAGTATTAATCCTGCTGCTGAAATAATTATATAATGATTCTTTTTTCCATCTGAATTTATGACATTATATAACCCATGAAATAGCATTGGAAAAAACATGTAAGCTGAAAATTCACCTATTGCAAACCTATTATATATAGTTTCCAATCTATACGGTATCAGTATATAAATTATTGCCCCAATTACAGCTATTTCACGCTTCTTAGTAATTTCGCATAAAAAATTATACATTGTAAATCCTGATATGATAATAGTTGCAAAAGCAAAAAGTTTAAGGCAATCATAATAATGTGTACAGAATGTTTTAAATAATAATGGACCATATGTTACAATCGGACCATAAAATAAATTCATAGCATATCCAAACCCTCTTGCATAGTGTGTTTGTATTAATGGTGGGAATATTCCATCTTTTATAGTATTATCTGTGCCAATTATTCTCAATAAGTGAATAAATCCATCATCAGTGCCATATATTCTTAATCTTATTAGTGGAATCGCGGCAATTAAAGATACTGCAACAATTATAATATAATGTATTATTTTATCTTCTTTTACATATTTCAATATTTTATCCATAATTATTTCCTTTGTACTTTATTTTCTGTAGGTATTATAACATTGAGAAAAAAAAATAACAATACTTTTATTAAGTACTGTTACTAAAATTCTATTTTATTAATTAGTTTTCTGAGTTTTCAGTTGATAATACTTTTCTACCATCATAGTATCCACAGCTTGGGCAAATTCTATGTTGCATCATTTTTTCGTGGCAGTGTGGGCATTCAACTAAATTTTTATTTTCTAATTTCCATGTAGATCTTCTTAAGCCTGTTCTTGCTTTTGACCATCTT
Organism: uncultured Clostridia bacterium; assembly: GCA_934130025.1. GTDB lineage: Bacteria > Bacillota > Clostridia > TANB77 > CAG-508 > CAG-245. The sequence continues at coordinate 12,219 of CAKOXG010000012.1, read as the reverse complement.
CTTTTTGGTTGTGCCATCTTTATTCCCTCCTCACATGCTTTGCTTATGTATATATTTTAAATATATTGCTTTTTATTAGTACTTTAAAATTATACTAGTTTTTTTATTCTTTGTCAATACTTGTATCGATTTTTTATTTAATTTTTCCGCCACCAACTACAATATCATCAATATAAAAAACTGCTGACTGTCCAGGCGTTATACCTCTTTGTGCCTCGTTGAATATAACTTGAATTGTTCCATCTTCGAGACTGTTTATTAGGGCTCTTGCAGGTTTTGCAGCATATCTTATTTTTACATCAACCTCCAAGGGGTTTTCAATTTTTTCAAAAAGAATTAAGTTAACATCTGAAACTTTCATTTCTCTTCTATATAATTGCTTCTCTTCTCCAACTATTAGTTCATTTTTCTTTTCATTGAAGCCTATTACAAAAAGTGGAACTTTGTTTGATATTCCAAGACCTTTTCTTTGCCCTATAGTGTAATTGTACAAACCTGTATGTTTTCCAAGGATATTACCATCTTTATCAACTATGTTACCAACTTTACTTTTTATAAAAGAATTATTCTGTAAGAATTTCTTATAATTTCCATCTGGTATAAAGCAAATATCTTCGCTATCAGGCTTACTTGCCACTTTTAATCCTTTTTCTTTTGCTATCTGCCTTACCTCATCCTTTGATGAAAAATTTCCAAGAGGAAATATTACTTTTCCCAATAATTCTCTTGGTAAATTATATAACACATAACTTTGATCTTTTTTTATATTATTGGCTTTTTTTAATACATATTCCTTATATTCTTCAGAGTATTCCATTTTGGCATAGTGTCCTGTTGCAATGTACTCACATCCAATCTCCTTAGCCTTTTGGTACATTGCTCCAAATTTCATATATTTATTGCATTCTATACATGGGTTTGGAGTTCTCTGATTAGAATATTCTTCTATAAAATTATCTATTACTTTACATTTAAATTCTTTTTTTAAATCATATGTAATATGCTGTATTCCTATTGAGTTACATACCGCTTTAGCGTCCATTATTGTATCTGTATTGCAACATGTACCTCCAAAAAGTTCTAATGTAATTCCAATTACATCATACCCCTGCTCTTTTAAAAGTAATGCTGAAACACTGCTATCCACGCCGCCACTCATTCCAAGTAGCACTCTTTTATTTTGTTCCATTATATTTTCCTTTCTACTTATTGGTGTATTCATTATTAATCGTACCATCATAAAATGGTCAATTTAATACTGTTCTAGGATTGCCGTTGCAACTTTTATTCCATCAATTGCAGCAGACATTATTCCACCTGCATATCCTGCTCCTTCTCCACAAGGATACATTCCATTTATGCTGGCCATATATTCTTCATTTCTTTTTATTGTAACAGGAGAAGAACTCCTTGTCTCTACACCTGTTAGAATTGCATCAGGATTAGCAAATCCCGCTATTTTCTTATCGAAATACATTATTCCCTCTTCAAGTGTATTTGCAATAAATTCTGGCAATATTTCACGTAAATTACTCATTGTAACTCCTGGTTTATATGTAGGCTTTATTTCTCCCAAGAACTCCGTTTTCTTATTTTCCAAAAAATCCCCCACCTTTTGTACTGGAGCATTATAATTATTGTCTCCTAAACAAAAAGCCTTTTCTTCAAGCATTTCTTGAAAATACATACCAATAAGGCTATTTTTTTCCAGTTTCTGGCCAAAATGTTCTCTTAACAGTTTATCCATTTCACTGCTTAATAAATCCTTTGGCGTAATGTTTACTAAAATTGCACTATTAGCATTTTCACCGTTTCTTGCAAATTTACTCATTCCATTAGTTACAATTGTATTCTTTTCACTAGATGATGCTATAACTTCTCCCCCAGGGCACATGCAGAACGTATAACAAGAATGTTCTTTTCCATGGTATACAAGCTTATACTCTGCTGGGGGAAGATTTAATTTTGTAGTTTTGCCATACTGAGCCTCATTTATCATTTTTTGTTTATGTTCAATTCTAAGACCAACAGAAAAATTCTTAGGCTCCATATACACATTTTTTTCATTCAGAATTTTAAATAATCTTCTTGAACTATGTCCTATAGCTAAAATCAAGCAATCAGTTGCTATTTCAATTGGCTGTGCATCTTTTGGTTGGCTCAAATCGCAACATACCACAGATTTAATTTTTCCATCTGTTAAGACTACATCTGTTGCTTGAGTTCCAAATAAAAATTTTCCACCATTATCCGTTATATAATTTCTAATATTAGCAATTATATTTACAAGGTTATCAGTCCCAATATGCGGTTTATTCACATACGATATTTCCTCTGGTGCTCCAAACTTAATAAATTGATTTATTACAGCTCTACATAATGGACTATTTAAATTAGTTGTTAGCTTTCCATCTGAAAACGTTCCAGCTCCTCCCTCACCAAATTGCACATTTGAAGATTCTAAAAGAACCCTCTCTTTTTGAAATAGTTCCACATCTTTTGTTCTCTCGTCCACCTTTCTACCCTGCTCTATTATAATTGGCTTTATCCCATTTTCAATCAATGTAAGTGCACAAAATAATCCGGCAGGACCCGCTCCAATAATTACAGGTTTATAACTAATCTTTTTCATCACATTTACTTTTGGCAATCTTTCAAATACATTCTCGGTAACAATTTTAAAATTCTTATTTTTAAGAAAACTTTTACTAACATTATTTTCCTTAACATCAATTAATACAGAATAATTATAAAATATATCATTTTTATTCCTTGCATCAATTGATTTTTTTAGTATTTGGAAGTCTTCCACCAAATCATGTTTTATTCTCATCTTTTTACACGCAAAATCTAAAACGCCCTGTTTTGTTAAGTCTTGCTTTATTTTCATATTCTCGATTTTAATTTTCATACTCTATTAAGTTTCCTTTAAATACATAAATCTATTTTTTTAAACTTACCTATCTAATATATTTTATAATAATTTTCCCATATTTTCAATAAAATTAATAAAATATGCAGAAAATATGCAGATTTTATTAATTCTGCATATTTTAATTATTATTCCACATAATTTGAATCATCCAAGTGCAACATCTAAAACCATCATTAGGGCAAAGCCAACTGCAACTCCAATTGTAACAAGGTTTGATTTTCTTCCTGACTGTGCTTCTGGTATAAGTTCCGAAGCAACAACATAAATCATTGCACCAGCTGCAAAAGAAAGTAAATACGGCAATATGGGAACCACAATATTTGAAAGCAATATTGTTATTATAGCAGCAATAGGCTCTACAATCCCAGACAAGGTACCTCCAACAAATGATTTTAATTTACTCTTTCCATTACTATGAAGTGGCATAGATATTATTGCACCCTCTGGTATGTTTTGTATTGCAATTCCAATAGCAAGTGCAAAAGCTTCCATTAAAGTTATTCCTGCATTCTGAGCAAGCAAACCAGCAAATCCGACACCCACTGCCATACCCTCTGGTTGATATCAAAATAGGTCAATTTAATTCTTGTTTTTGGTTAACATATTAATCATTCACAATTCCTTTGCTATTTTTCTTACTGCGTTTTCCTATCAATCATACAAAGTCTTATTACTACCTAAAATAACACAATTTTAAAACAAATATATTGTTGTGTAAACATACGCTTGTTTCATTACTATCTAAAATAACACAACTCTAAAACGCAATAATAAGTGAAGCACCTAAAATCACAGTTTTATTGCTATCTAAAATAACACAATTCTAAAACGAGTTACAAGGTATCTGTGCAAAAGCCTTGGTTTTATTACTATCTAAAATAACACAATTCTAAAACTGTTTTGCTAAATCTACTGCAATTTTCATTGTTTTATTACTATCTAAAATAACACAATTCTAAAACTTCCTTATTCGTCTTTCGACAGACATTATAGTTTTATTACTATCTAAAATAACACAATTCTAAAACAGAACTGCTTGTATTTTATTATTCGATTATGTTTTATTACTATCTAAAATAACACAATTCTAAAACAAATCTCGGGGTCTTTTGTTGTCCGTATATGTTTTATTACTATCTAAAATAACACAATTCTAAAACTACAACTGCTTTATTAGCAAATCCAGTTGTGTTTTATTACTATCTAAAATAACACAATTCTAAAACATGCCTAAAAACGTAACGTTTGAGCATTTGGTTTTATTACTATCTAAAATAACACAATTCTAAAACTAAGTTCGATTTTTACATCTTCATCAAGAAGTTTTATTACTATCTAAAATAACACAATTCTAAAACTCTCGCATTATAACCGTCATTAATCCTGTTGTTTTATTACTATCTAAAATAACACAATTCTAAAACAAAATGTCGGCAGATAATAACACAGCATACGTTTTATTACTATCTAAAATAACACAATTCTAAAACTTATATGTTAAATCAAATTCGATTAAAACTGTTTTATTACTATCTAAAATAACACAATTCTAAAACTGAATGTAAATGTTATTTTCAATTTTATAGTTTTATTACTATCTAAAATAACACAATTCTAAAACCTACGTGGCATGCTTCGCTTTCACTAAGAAGTTTTATTACTATCTAAAATAACACAATTCTAAAACCTAATAACTCAAATCCAGAATTGCGACAACGTTTTATTACTATCTAAAATAACACAATTCTAAAACCTCAAATTTAGAATCTTTACAGTTAATGACTCCGGTGTTTTTTAGATAATACTATTATTAAAATTCATCAAAATTTTCATCTATTATATTCTTCTGTTCATATTTAAGTAATTTTTCACTACATTTATTCTCTAAAATTAGTAATTTAATATTATTATATATTGAATATTTATATATTTCAAGTAGTTCTTCTTCTGCTAGATAAGTTTTTAAATTAGGAATCACTAATATTTCGGCTAAACTTAGAGTTGATATGATATTTATAATAAATTCTATTTTTTCAACTACAGTTGTATATGAAGTTGTATCGATTTTCACCTTAAAAACTTTCAATAAATCTAATATATCAATTTCACTATCCATGTTAAATTCAAAAGGCAGTTCATTTATCTCCTCTATTAAGTAATTTCTAATCTTTAAAGCCATATTATCTAGTTCATAGTCTTGTCTATTTTTTATATTTTGCACTAATATGTTATAAATTTTATTTATAATTTTCTTATCATTAAACTCTATATTAAATACATCAGTCAATAAATACATTTCTTTGTCCATGTTTATCCTCTTTTCGTTTTCCATCAAAACAATTTGATTGTCAGGTTCTTCACCTTTACACTGATTATTTATTATATTTATTATTGATGCAAATAATTTTTGATTATATATTTCTATTACATTTACTACATTCTCCTTAAATTCTATTTTATTTTCAAATCCTATTATTGACATTATCATAATATTACTAATCTCTCCATATCATCTAACTTTTCATATGTTTTTTCACCAACCATATATTCCATCGAAGCAAATTGCTTTTCTGTTATTACAAGCATTTGAACAATTCCTTTTGGTGGTTTATTTTTTTCAATCTTATCCCTTATAGAATTTGTTATGGAATTATTAAGAGTTAATTTTGAGTAAACAGATTCTTGCATCATAATAAAGCCTTCTTTGATAAGGAATTTTCTAAATTTAGAATAACTTTTTCTATCCTTGGCAGTTTCAGTTGGTAAATCAAAAAATACTAATATTCTCATAAATCTATATCTCATAATTTAAAATTTTACTTTCTTCATTTTCCAAAGCATTAAACACATTTTGAATATATATTGGAATAGCATTTGCCACATATTGTTCTCTTCCTGCAATTTCAACTTTTATGCTTAATACATTTATTAGTTTATATTTTATTTTTTTATCAAAATCATTTTCTATATTTTCATACACTATTATGTCAATTAGTGGTCTAAAAGGTTCCATTAAATCGCACGATAAATTAAACTCATTAAATTCATTTCTATGATTTATTCCTAATTGAGTTATATATCCCTTACTTACAATTTCTTTGTTCATCGTAGACAATATTATAGAATAGCCATAATCAAGAGCACTATTTATATTATCACATCCACCTCTTATAAAATCCCTACCATACAACAGATTAAAATATACTTTAGCAGCGTGGCCTTCTCTATTAGTTTTATCTGCAATTTCTACCTCATTTTCAAATTCCAATAATTTTTCATATCCACATATTTCTAACTTTTTTAGTACCATAGCCTGATTATGTATTTTTTGTTTAACTATCTGTTGCCAAACGTAATCTTTTTTCTCTTTGTTCCACTTAACTTGATTTAACACCTTTTTGCTCGTATTGAAAGAGCCATAGTATGGCATCACTTCTCCTGCAGGATTATGCTTTTCGTCACAAAATATTATTTTTATTTTATTATTTATCAATTCGTTTATTAAATATGATGTGATTGATACCATACCATTCTCTATTATAATTAAATTTATTTCAGAGAGATGAATCATTTGCAAATTTTCGCTTCGTATAACTAAATAATCATTTTTATAGCTCAACTTACAGTTTTTATTTACTACTACGGTTCTCCATCCCATTTATTTTATACCTTCTTTCGTATATTCCTGTCACTGACTTATCTATAAAAGTCATATTTTTTAGCTCTTTAGTTTTAAATCCACTTTTTCTTATTCTTCCCACTCTATCACCTAATCCTATTTTCGTTAGGTTTCCTTGCCCTCTATGCATTAGATCAATAAGTCCATTTATTGTTTCAACTTTTTCTTCATAGTTTAATTTGCTGAAACTACTTTCTGATTTTTCATTACTTGCTTTGTTATAAATAGAATTAAATATATTATATTCATTTTTTAATTTTTCTAGTAAATAATTATATATATATTCTATTTTGGAACTTATTTCTGCTTTTTCGTCATCTTCTAATTTTTCCTTGTTCATTATATATATTAGCCTGCTTATTTCTTCTGATACAATTAGTTGCTTATTAGTTCTTATTTCTCTGTCACTTAGTAATACTATAGGTTCATTATTTTCATTTAAGTATTCCTGATACTTCAAAATCTTAGGCTTTATTATAGTAATCTCACAACCTATTTGATTTCTAATGTAATCTTCAAGAGTGATCTTTTTATTTTTTATATCATAACTTATTTTTACTGGAATCCCTATCATTTCTATTTGTTCATTATTTTTTTCATCTTTATATTTAAATATTGTAAAATATGCTTTATTTTCTCCTGAATATCCACCATATTTTTCAACTGGTTTATCTTCTTTCAATGGAATTACTGGTTTATTTTTTGAATCTTTCGGACTATATAAAGTTTGATTATAAAATTCTCCTGTTTGTTCCTCAAGTTTATGTGTTATAAAGCAATCCTTATAATTTAGAGTATTTTTTACTTTTTCTTTATCGATATTGTTTGCAACCATTCCCATAATAATCCAAACCTTACTTTTGTTATTATTTTCTTCTTCACTCTTTTTTATATAATTTTTTACATATTCAGTATATTTATATTCATCTTTATAATGTAATTTTGTATCTATTACATTTCCGACTACACTAATAATGTAAGCATCCTGTGCATGATGATAATCATTTACATTTCTGTTTTTATATATTTTAAAGAAATTTCTAAAGTTATGTGTAAGTTCTGACCTTATTGCATATACTTGTGAATCTTTATATTGATTTACGAGCAAGTTTGTTATATATTTTGTACTTTGTCTAGTTTCTACTAATTGTCTTGATACAAATTTTACTTTATCACTATTTGTCTCAAACATTTTTCTTCTTGTTAAATTCTTCAGTTTTTTATCATCTATAAGTCCATTTTTATGAAGTTGTTTCCACCACATTTCTTGCTTATTTATTATTTTTTCGTCTAATAATAAGCTTCCACTTTTTCTTTGATTCTCTTCTTTAAATACTAAAGCTTTATTTGATAGACTATCATCTTTTACATAGCATTGTGGCAATATATGATCTACTTCGTATAAATATAAAGTGTCTATATTCAATGGTTCTGAACTATACATACATCTACCATTTTGAGTAAAATACAAGTATAGTCTCTCATTAAAGTCTTTATCATTTTGTTTCTTTTTTAATTCTCTATATACCTTTGGGTTATAGTCTTTTAATAATTTCATTTCTTCTGAGAAGTTATCATAAATTTTTAATAAAGCTTTAGCCCTATTATCTTTGCGTTTCTTTTTCTTTTGTTCTTCTCTTGCAAACTCAATATAAATATTTTTAGGTTCTTTTTTCATTATCTTTGTAATTTCTTTTACAATTTTTATACTCTGCCATATAGCTCTTTTATTTGCAGGCGACGTTGGTATTTCATCAACTTGTTCATATGTTATTTCTTCATTTTTTACCTTCATTCTGTCTTCAATTTGCTTATTAAAACCATATTGATCATTATTAATAATTTGCATAAAATTTTCACTTGAAGTTTGTAATTTTTCCATTATATTCTTTCCATCATCATATGCTTTCAATCCTACAAGAAGTTCTTTCGACAATCTAGACCAACCGCTGTAATTCTTTTTTGCAATTTTATTTATAATATTTTCATCTAACTTATATTCCTGCTCTATTTTTCTTTTTAGAATTTTTTTATCTTCAAAAATAGTAACCCACTCTATTATTTTTTCAATCATTTCAATATTATCTTCATCAATGACTCCAAATATTTCTTTCATGTCTTTATATGAATTCATATTTGACATGAATTTGTCTACTTCTGCAAATCCTGTAATAGAGCTGATATTTTCAAATATTTGATAGTCCAATAGCATTTGTTTTAAATCTTTTACTTTAACAGTTTTCTTTTCCTTAAATAGTTTTTCTATAATTAAATCTTTTGTCTTCGGTGTTAACTTATAATTATTTACTCTAATATTTGCTAATTCATTTCTTACACAAAATTCTGAATATAAGATTGACTGTTTTGGTATTACATCTTCATTTAATAAATATGTACATTTATTAGTCATTCTTCTTATAAATTTTTCTGCTGTTGCATCAATATCAACACATTCTTCAAAATTCCATGGACATATTTTTTCTCCATTATTTCTTACAACCCATGAAAATCTACTGTTTTCATTCTTAGCTAGGGGACCTATATAATATGGAATTCTAAATTCCATTAGTTTAAGTATATTTTCCTGATTTTCATTTATAGTTTTATAGAATTTTGCTTGATTTTCTAATATTTTTTTAAGTTCCTGATAGTGTAATTGATATGGTATCGCAGCATTAGCTGTTGTATTTATCTTTATCAAAAATGTCTCTTTTTCAATTGATTTTAATATGTCTCTTTTTGTTTTACAATCCGGTATTTTTTCAAGATCCTTTTTTATTCTTTTATATAAATCTTCAATTGGACATTTAGAACTTTTCTTATCAAACAACGCATAACTATAATTTTCTTCTTTTCTGAACATACTATCATATTCAGATTTTAAATTGTCTCTATATACTCTTTTTAATAAATTTAAATCTTCTTTATATCTTTCATATTTATCTATAAAAGCATCAGAAATACTAATATTTCCTTGCAATATATCTTGTAATATAAACCAATTGTATATCTTTTGTAGAGTGTCATAAATTTCTTCATCTTCCTGCAACACACCTTTTATCTCTTCTTCATTACTAATGTCATTACTAAAAGATATACTTGGATTTTCTATTTCTATATCAAATAATTTATTTACATCAAATTTGTCCCCTAATATGGCACATATAAAGCCTTTAATTATTGCTTTTTCATCTTTCGAATAATCAAACAACTTTATTAAAGTATCTTTTTTGCTTGATTTTGCAACATTTTTATCTTTCAGAATATCTCTAAATTTTTCTTCTGTACTCAAAAATTCTATTTCGTATTTTTCGTTTAAATAACTAATTAAATTTTGTATTGCCTCTAAAATTTCTATATTACTACTTTCTAGATTTCCCTCATATAAAAAATTTCCACGATATTTAATAATATGATGAATCGCAAGATAAACTAATCTAATGTCATGTTTTTCTTTACTTTCTGCAAGTTCTTTTCTCAAATGGTAAATAGTTGGATATTTTTTATAATAATCTCTATCAGAAAAACTTAGTTCTGAAAATAAATTATACTTTTTTCCATTTAACTTTTCTTGTTCTTTTTCACTCTCAACTTTATTAGATTCATTTAGTAAATGAAAAAAATTGGGATATTCTTTCTCAACATCATCTAATAGCAAACTCTGTAATATTTTTATTCTTTCTTTTCTTCTTCCAATTCTTCTTCTTGTTCCTCTAAATATTCTTGTTTTAGTAGCAGTAGCTCCTTCGCAAAATAATCTTGAGCCCCACATATTTTTATTTCCATGTTTTAAAATATTGTTTTCTAAATCTGTTACTGCCCACCCTACTGAATTCGTTCCAATGTCTAGTCCTATACTATAATCTGGATATTTTTTTACATTTTTTTGTTCCATTACCTTGCAAAATCTCCTTTTCTATGGTATATTGAATTTGCTATTAAATTACTATCTAAAATAGCACAATGAGTTAAAATAAGGTTCAACCTTAAATGCCATATTGGCTTCACTTAGGTGAATATAAAGTTCTAGTTTCCTAGAGCTTTTATTTTTACTCATTTTTCATATAATTTTTTCGATTTCATATTACCATATTAGAAAATTTTTAGCAATATATTTACAATATTTTACAAAATAATATGTACTGAATTTCCAAAGATGACTAGTGAATTATCATTATTTCTATATTCTAAACATTTTAAATCAACTATATTATTAAAATTCATACTTTATTTCTCACTTTCCTATATATTTATACCATAAATTTTGTCTCTTCTCAACAATTCACTAATAATCTCTTCTTCCCGCTTTTTGCCACCCCATTAAATATATATAGAATTTACCTTTCTTCTTCTACGTCTTTTATTAATGCTGTTTTCATGTTATTTCTCTTTCCACCATATACATCATCAAATAAACTATCTCCAATTGTCATTACTTTGTTTGGACTCAAATTCATTTTTTCACAAGCTTTAAGTAAGTTCTTCTTTAATGGTTTATGAGCAAATCCTATGTAATCTATTCCTATTTCTTTAAAATATTGTTCAACCTTTTGGTCTTTTCCATTGCTAACAATTATGAACTTTAATTTACCTTTTAGTCCTTCTATCCATTCTTTATTGCATTTAGGAATTTCTTTCATTTCTTTTCTTAATGTTTCATCAACATCTAAAATTATCCCTTCAATTCCATATTGTTGTTTTAATTTATCAATTGTATTTGAATCTAGTTGATTTACATTTTCTAAAGTTATATCTGGTTTTATATATTTCGATAAAACGTAATGCAATAAGTCCATAATTTTATCTGCCATTAACTCGTCTAATGTTTTCATATTTTTCTCCATTCTGTTTTATAAGTATGTAATTTATCTTCAAAAACCTGCTTATTTGCAACCAGAAAGAGGATTGCTTTTATTTATAACATTTTTAGATGTTATTGGTGTTACAGTAAATCTAAACAAATGATAAATTTTAAAGAATTTATTCTTACATACTTCAGTTATTCTCTTTTTCTCAATTTTAAATTTCTAATATACTTTTCATCGTATTTTTCTAATAATCTATTTATTATTTCAATTTAATTTATAATTTACTTTCTTTAATAATCAATTATAATCTTTTTTATTTTTCCTAGTACGCAAAATAGTGTAATAATTGTTATAGTATATAAACTTAATACCAATTTTATATTTTGAGTTAATGTTTGAATCTTCAATAATATCCATACATTTAAATAATAAAAAAACATATATCCAATGCTTCCTAAAGTTTTATTTCCTCTCCTACTGTGAAAAATACCACACATAGAGAAAGCTATTTTACATAATACTTTCCCACCAAATAAAGCGAAAAATAATATTGCTACCACTTCATTATTAGATATAAATTCAAATGGATTTGGCATTATTTCTTCTCTTATTAAACCATTCAAAGCTCTTACAATTTGGTACATCTTGTCCTCCTTTCTTATAAAAAAACAAAATACTCTAGTAAAAACTAAAATATTTTGCTTTATCTCTATTTAATTGACTTTAAATTCATAGCATATTCAAATGATATTTGTTCAAATCTTTTAGTTTTTTTCCATCCATCCTCTCTATGTGAC
>CAKOXG010000011.1 GCA_934130025.1 uncultured Clostridia bacterium | reverse complement strand
AACTCTACAAACCCAACAAGATTCCAACATCCAGTTGCTGGAACATACAAAAAAGAATGTTATGAAAAAGGAAAGAAATACTTCTCAGTTGCATCTGGTGGTGGAACAGGAAGAACATTACATCCAGATAACATGGCAGCAGGACCAGCTTCTTATGGTATGACTGATACTATGGGTAGAATGCACTCAGATGCACAATTTGCAGGTTCTTCATCAGTACCAGCCCATGTTGATATGATGGGATTAATAGGAATGGGTAACAACCCAATGGTTGGTGCTACAGTTTCAATTGCAGTTGCTGTAGAAGAAGCTATGAAATAATATTAAATGAGAAATTTTAATATAAAATATTAGAAATATCATAATTTACAGTGAATTTAATAAGGCAGGATAGTAAATCCTGCCTTATGTATTTCATACTATCATTTCATATAATTATGCTTATAATTATAAAAAACAAATAATAAAATATATAAAACAAAACTTAGAATCCTGTCTAATAATAATAGTTTTAAATCTTATTAACCATTGTGGCTAAATTACTATAATTAAATTATAATAAAAACAAACTAATCTAAAACTACAACTATTTCATTTGGCTTTCAGCTTGTTGGATTAATTTCTTAACCATGTTTCCACCTACTCTACCAGCATCTCTTGCAGATATATCACCATTATATCCATCTTTTAAGTTAACTCCAACTTCGCTTGCTACTTCATATTTGAATTTGTTTAATGCGTCAGCTGCTTCTGGAACTACTTTGTAATTGCTGTTGCTTGAAGAATGTGCCATAATTTTCACCTCCTAGAATGTGAATGTTTATATTTAAAGAAAAAACAATTTGTTTTTTCAGTATATAGGTTGCGCGAAAATTATAAAAATAAACTGGAAATTTTATGTAAAATTAATTTTAAAAAGAAAAGTATATATAAATAATAAAATTGTGAAAAACTAAAACAATAAATGAATCAGGTTAAGCTAAAAAAATATAAATAAGTATTTTTATTTAAAAAAAGTTGTGTTATAATAAAAAGAATAATACGATTTTAAATGATGACGAAAGGGGATAATGGTATAATATTTATATTATACAGAAAAATAATATGTACAAACTTGTAACAATTGACTTAGATGGAACATTATTAAATTCTTATGGAGAAATATCTGAAAGAAACAAGAATGCAATAAAAAATGCAGTGAGCAAAGGAGTAGAAATAGTTATTGCATCAGGAAGACCATTGCAATCTGCAAGAAGTTTTGCACTTGAAGCAGGTGCATCGAATTATGCGATTTGTGGGAATGGTTCTCTTTTATATAATGTGAAAAATAATGAAATTTTATTCGATAAATTTATTGAAAGACAAAAAGTTTTGGAAATAATAAAAATATGTGAGGAGAATAGTATATTTTATTGCTTATACACGGAAAATCTTACTATTTCTAAATCTTTAAATTATAATATTTTATTTTATAATAATGAAAATAAGAAAATGACTGAAGATAAGCAAACAAACATAAAGATAATCTCCAATATTTATAAATATGTAGAAGAAAATCCAAGTGTAGGAATTTTAAAGATTACAATATGTGACGAAAGTGCCATAATATTTGGTGGTATAATAAAGAAATTAAGAAAAATAAATGATGTTGACGTTTTAGATGTACAACATATGGCAAGAAAAGTAATAACGTCAGGAACTGAAGAAATAAAGGTAGAGTATCATTACACCGAAATAACAAGTAAGGATGTTAATAAATGGGCTGCAATTTTGAAACTTGCAGACAGATTGAAAATAAACCCTAAAGAAATAATTGCAATTGGAGATAATATGAATGATAAAGATATGATTGAAAATGCAGGATTGGGTGTAATAATGGGAAATAGTGCAGAATACATGCATAAATTTGCTGATGTTGTTGCACCAACTAATAATGACGATGGTGTTGCAGAAATACTTGAAAAGTACTTATAAAAATTGAAAGAATGCACATAATAAATAAAAAATTAGAGGTGCATTTATGAAAAATAAAATTAATAAAATATCAGAGAGGTCTTTTAACGATAGAAAAATGTTGGATGACTTGGGAGAAGCTATGGAAGAAGAAATGAGTATGTATGGAGAATTCGTTTCTTCTTATTTTGCTTGGACAGGATTGAGCAGAAGTAAAACAAGAGCAAATGAGCTAAATGAGATTACAAAAATACAGATTAAATAGGAAATTGCCAATTGAAAAAGTAAATTTTAGTTGGAAAAGTAAACTCTAGTTACAGAGAAAAAGCCCAAATGGAAAAATATAAAATATTTAGAAATTTTTAAATTCCTATTGACTTTCCATGTAAAAGTGCTATACTATACATTGTAGGTCAAAGAAAGTCAAAGTCAAAATAATAAAAATAGTAAAACAGGAGCTACATGGAATAGACTAAGAATAAATACAAAATTTAAACTGAAAGAGAGGCGAGTATTAGTGAGAATATCAGATATGATAGAAGACTTTATAAAGGATATGTTTGACGACGATAACAGTATAGAGATTCAAAGAAATGATTTAGCAGAAAAATTTAATTGCGTGCCATCTCAAATAAATTATGTTATTGCAACAAGGTTTAAGCCTGCACAAGGTTATTATGTAGAAAGCAAACGTGGTGGCGGTGGGCATATAACTATAAAAAAAATAAATATAACCAAAAGCAATTATTTAATGCACATAATTTCAAGTGTTGGAGAAAGAATAACTGCACAAGAAGTCGATATATTTATAAGTAATTTCTTATCATACGACATGATTTCGAAAAATGAAGCTAAACTTTTAAAGGTTGCAACGAGTGATAATATTATTGGAGCATATGCAAAAGATAAAGATGCTTTGAGAGCGAATATATTTAAAAATATGTTATTAAATCTCGTAGAGGATTAAATTATAACATAAAATTATTAAGGAGGTAGTTATTATGTTATGTCAAAATTGTGGTAAAAATGAGGCAAATGTTAGGTATACTCAAATTGTTAATGGAGTAAAGAAGGAAATGATTTTGTGTGAGGATTGCGCAAGAAAACTTGGTATTGGAAATTTCAAAATGAGAATGCCACTGCATTTTTCTAACTTGTTAGGAAATTTGTTTGAAGATTATGATGAAGGTCTTCTTCCAAGCTTTATTAAAGAAAATTCAAGGGAATGTGATTCTTGTGGAACACTTTATGATGATTTTATAAATACTGGTTTACTTGGATGTGCAGATTGCTACGATATGTTCGAAGACAGATTGGATCCTATGCTTAAAAATATTCAAGGTAATACTAAACACATTGGTAGAAAGCCTTTGAATATTAATGAAAAGATGAAAAATATTGGAGATAATTTTTCAAGAAATGAAGCAGATGAAAAGAATTACGCTAAAGAAAGTGTTGGTAGCCAGAATAATTCAGAAAATAACAAAGAAAACGATAAACAAGAAAAAATTCAAGAGCTTAATAAAGAATTGAGCAAGGCGATTGAAGAAGAAAGATACGAAGATGCTGCTAAAATCAGAGATGAAATAAAGCAGATTAAAGATGAAAAATAATTGTCAATAATTTTAGTACTATGATATAAGATTAAAATAATTAAAATTATGCTATTAAAGATAGTGTAAAGAAATCTATGAAAAATGGATTAAGAAAACACTATTAAATTAGGAGGAATTGTTATGGCAAATTGGTATTTACAAAATGGAAGAGATTCGGATGTTGTAGTAAGTACAAGGATTAGACTTGCACGCAATATAAATGGATTTAACTTTGAAAATAAATGTAGTAAAGATGAAAAAAGAAAAATACTTGCTAAGGTTCAGGAGGTACAACCTAAATTAGGTTATGGACTTAAGCTTTTAAAATTAAAAGACATGGATGAGCTTACGAAGCAAGCTCTTGTTGAAAAACACCTTATAAGTAATGAATTTGCAAATAATAATGAAGATGATTCAAAGGCTATATTGATAAATGATGATGAAAATATTTGCATTACAATCAATGGAAAGGATCATTTGAAAATTCAGGTATTTGCGGAAGGAGCTGCAACAGATGAATTATTAAATTTAGCAGTAGAGATAGATCAAAAGTTTGAAAAACTTCTAGATTATTCTTTTAATAAGAAATATGGATATTTAACAGCATGCCCAAGTGATGTTGGAACAGGACTAAGAGTTTCTTCAATGCTTCATTTACCAGGACTTACACTTACAGAAAATATTGGAACAATACTTAAATATGTAAATAATTTTAGTACTTCCATAAAATCTGTTTACAATGAGGGAAACAAGAGTGTTGGAGATATTTATGAGATTTCAAATAATCAAACTCTTGGATTTACAGAACAAGAAATTGCAAAAAGTGTAAAAGCTGTTACCCAAAAATTGATCGAGCAAGAAAGGACTGCTAGAAAATATCTTGGAAAAGATAAACTACAATTTGAAGACGAAATTTATAGAGATTTCGGTATTTTTTCAAATGCCAGAATCATGAATTCAAATGAATGCCTTGATTTGCTATCAAGTGTAAAACTAGGTACTGATATGGGGATTATTTCTGAACTAGATGACTTGAAGATAAAGAAACTATACCTTTATACAAAAACTGCAAGTCTTCAAAAATATTTTGGAAAAGTAATGGAATTGGACGAAGAAAATGTGAAAAGAGCAGAACTTATAAAACAAATTATAAAGGGATAATTTTATAAAATAGGCTTTATATAAGATGCAAAAAGTAACTGCATAAAAGGTATAAAGCTGAATTTTATTAGATACTCTGTAAAGAATTAAATATATAAGGAAAGAAGGGATTTTTATGGAATATAAATTTACAAACAGTGCACAGCAGGCTATAGAAATTGCAAATGAATTAGCTTCAAAATTAGGACATAATTATATAGGAACAGAGCATATTTTATATGGCCTTGCAACAGAGGCTAATGGTGTTGCAAGTAAAGTACTTGAAAACCAGGGTGTAACTGGAGAAGATATATTAAAGGAGATTGAAACTTTAATTGGAGTAAACGAGGAGGAAACTGATATTGAAACTATTGGTTTTACGCCAAGAAGTAAAAGAGTTATAGAGAATGCTTTTGTAGAAGCTAGAAGACTTAATAGCAAATATATTGGAACTGAACATATTCTTGTTGGTATAATGAGAGAAGGGGATAGTGTTGCTGTAAGAATTATGATGGATTTGAATGTAAATCCAAAAAAGCTATATGGCGAGCTTGTAAATGCTATTAATGAAGCAGATATGCAGGAGCAAAACGGAAAGAGAACGGCTAACAGTGGAAGCTATAATTCTACTCCAACATTAAATCAATATGGCGTTGATTTAACTAAAAAAGCAGCAGAAGGAAAGCTTGACCCTGTAATAGGCAGAAGTACAGAAATTGATAGGGTTATTCAAATTTTATCAAGAAGAACGAAGAATAATCCTTGCTTAATTGGCGAGCCAGGTGTTGGTAAAACAGCAATAGCAGAAGGTTTGGCAGAAAAAATAGTCGCAGGAGATGTTCCTGAAACTCTTAAAAATAAAAGAGTTGTAAGTATTGATATATCTAGTATGGTAGCAGGTGCTAAATATAGAGGGGATTTCGAAGAGAGGATAAAAAAATCTCTTGAAGAAGTAAGAAAAGCAGGAGATGTAATTTTATTTATAGATGAAATTCATACTATTGTTGGTGCCGGCTCTGCAGAGGGAGCTGTTGATGCGGCAAATATCTTGAAGCCACTTCTTGCTAGGGGCGAAGTACAAGTAGTTGGTGCAACAACGACAAATGAATATAGAAAATATATTGAAAAAGATGCTGCACTAGAAAGAAGATTTAGCCCAGTACTAGTTCAAGAACCTTCTGAAGAAGATACTATAAAAATATTGGATGGATTAAGAGATAAGTACGAAGCACATCATAATGTTAAAATTACTGATGAGGCTATAAAAGCTGCAGTTGAACTTTCTACAAGATATGTAAACGATAGATTCCTGCCTGATAAGGCGATAGATTTAATAGATGAGGCTGCATCAAAGGTAAAAATGCAAACTTATACAAAGCCAGATTCTATGAGAAAATTGGAAGATGAAATAGAGAAAACTCGTAAAGAAAAGGAAGAAGCTATTGCAACACAGAACTTTGAAAAGGCTGCAAAACTAAGAGATACGGAGAAGAGCAAGAAACAAGAATTAGAAGAAGAGCAAAAGAAATGGAAAGAGGGCAATACTAAAAAGGTTATGACTCTTGGCAAGGAAGATATTGCAGAAGTAATTGCAACCTGGACAGGTATTCCTGCTTATAAGATTACAGAAACGGAAAATGAAAAGTTAAAGCACCTTGAAGAAAATCTTCATAAGAGAGTGGTAGGACAAGACGAGGCTGTAAACAGTGTCGCTAAAGCGATAAGAAGAGGAAGAGTAGGACTTACAGATCCTAACCGTCCAACAGGTTCATTTTTATTCTTAGGACCAACTGGTGTTGGTAAAACTGAGCTTGCCAAAGCTTTAGCAGAGGCCATGTTTGGCAGTGAAAACGCTATTGTAAGAGTTGATATGTCTGAATTTATGGAGTCACATTCAGTGGCAAAATTAATTGGTGCTCCTCCAGGATATGTGGGCTACGATGAAGGTGGTCAATTAACAGAAAAAGTAAGAAGAAGACCATACAGTGTAATATTATTTGATGAGATTGAAAAGGCTCACCCAGATGTTATGAATATGCTTCTTCAAATACTTGAAGATGGAAGACTTACAGATTCGCAAGGAAGGACAGTTAACTTTAAAAATACTATAATTATAATGACTTCAAATGTTGGTGCAAGATTGATAACTGATAAAACAAAACTTGGATTTAGTGGTGTTGCAAACGATAATGAGAGTAAGTCTAGAGAATATGAAAACACTAAGAAAGAGGTTATGGCAGAATTAAAGAAACAATTCAGACCAGAGTTCTTAAATCGTATTGATGATATAATTGTATTCCATAAACTTGAAAGTGATGATATAAGTAAAATCATAGATATAATGCTTGCAAATGTAACTAAGAGATTGGAAGCACAAGGATTAAAAATTGAAATAACAAAGCCAGTAAAAGAGCTAATTGCCAAGAAAGGTGTGGATACAAATTATGGTGCAAGACCTTTAAGAAGAGCAATTCAAAGTATGCTTGAAGATAAAATTGCAGATGCAATCTTAGATGGAAAGATAAAAACAGGTAAGAAAATTGCAAAGGCTGAAGTAGATAATGATGAAATAGTCATAAAATAAAGAATAAAAATTTAAGAGAAAGGAATGAGTCAATTAAATAAAAGGCGTTTAATTGATTAAAAAAGAAGAAATGATTGCGTTAGTTACAGGAGCATCTTCAGGAATAGGAAGAGATATTGCAAGGGAACTTGCTAAAAGAGGATACAATATAATTGCGGTGGCAAGGGGAAAAGAAGCTTTAGAAAATTTAAAGGAAGAGTTAGAAAAAGAATATAAAGTACAGGTTGATGTACGAGCAATTGATTTAATTAGTAGGGAAGTATGCAAAAATTTGCATGGCTATGTGCATGAAAAGTATGGAACCATTGATGTTCTTGTAAATGATGCAGGCTTTGGAACTTGTGGCAAATTTACGGATACAAATTTGGACAAAGAAATTGCAATGGTGGACACAAATATTGTAGCACTTCACATATTGACTAAATTATTTTTGCAAGATATGGTGAAGGACGATAAAGGGTACATTATGAATGTGGCTTCAATAGCTGGATTCATGCCAGGTCCACTTATGGCTACATATTATTCTACAAAGGCTTATGTAGTAAGGCTAACGCAAAGCATTAGGCAGGAATTGTTTATGCAGCATTCAAAAGTGAAAATATGTGCATTATGTCCTGGACCTGTAAATACAAATTTCAATAAGGTAGCAGATGTTAAATTTAATTTAGCAGAGGCAGATAGTAAACAGGTTGCAAAATACGCAGTAAAGAAAATGTTCAAAAATAGACTATTAATATTTCCGGGCATTACAATGTGGCTAGGAAGAATACTATTTAAAATATTTCCAGACCAATTATCAGCATTTTTTTGCTATTTTGCTCAAAAAAGGAAGCTATAAAATTATAAAAGATAAATACAATTATAAAAAGGGAACTGTAAATTTTTTTACAGCTCCTTTTTATGTTAAAATTAATAATTATTGGAAATATAATCTACAATTTGATTCAATTTCTCTCTGTCCTGTGCAGAAAAAGAACCGAAAAGCTTTTCTAATCTAGTATCAGTTGTTTCTTCAGCAAAATCTAATAAATCATGGAAAAGATAATTTGGAGAAACTTTCAAGAAATTACATAAGTTTAATAAAGTGGTTATACTACCAACGTTTCTACCATTTTCAATACTACGTAATAAATCAGTAGAAACACCGATACTTTCAGCTACATATTCCTGTGTATATTTTAAATTTTTCCTTGATTGCTTAACTCTTTTTCCTAAAACTTTTACAATGTCGTCGCTCTTAATTAGCAATATAATCACCTACTTTCTAATACTAAATAATAACATTGAAATGCTATATTAAAAAGTGCACTAAAATACATAAATGCAAAATAACAAAGAAACAACCATTAATTAAAGTAACACTAAAAAATAAAAATATACTATAAATCATAAATTTTATTGCAATTATCAATGATTTTTGAAAATAAATTAACTTTTTATTTAGTTGCAAAAATAAGATATTTTTTAAGAAATTTTTGCATATTGTCATGCCTAATTGAGTGTGATATGTTGATTTTTTTTCATGTTTAATATAAAATATTTTATATAATTGTAGAATTGGAGGAACTTATGAAAAATCAAAAAAAAGTAATAAATTCATATAAAAAGGCCACTCATTTAAAGTGGTTTGCTATTGTTTTTTTTATACTAATATTACTGCTGATTATAAGATTATTTTATTTACAGTTTATTGATGGAGGAACCTTAAAGGAAAGAGCATATAAGCAGATTACGGCCAATAGAGTCTTAAGCCCGCAAAGAGGAACTATATATGATTCAACGGGAAAAGCTCTTGCAGTAAGTACAAAGGTTGATACAATAAGTATAAATCCATCGCTTATAATTGTTAAGGGAAAACAAGAAGAAACTAATGCTTTAAAAGAAAAGGTTGCAAAAGCACTTTCTGATATTTTTGAACTGGATTATAATGAAGTACTTGTAAAGGTTACTAGCACAAATTCTGTAGAAACTATTGCAAAAAAAGTTGATTCAGAAAAAGTAGATACATTAAAAAAATGGATGAAAGACAATGAATTTTCATCTGGAATAAATATAGATGAAGATACTAAAAGAACATATCCATATAACAACCTGGCATCCAATTTAATTGGATTTTGTGGTAGCGATAATAATGGATTATCAGGATTAGAATATTATTGGGATAGTACATTAACTGGAACGCCGGGGAGAGTAACAACGGCAATTGATGCAGCACAAGATTCGATTCCTGATGAAGATGAAAAATACATTGCGGCAGAAAATGGATCAAATATCACTCTATCAATTGATGCAAATATTCAATCAATTGTTGAAAAATACTTGAAACAGGCTGTTGAAGAGAATAACTGTAAAAATGGAGGTTCCATGATTTTAATGGATCCATCTACAGGAGACATTCTTGCAATGGCTACATATCCAGACTATAATTTAAACACTCCATTCGAACCAAATGATACCTTACTTGCAACATGGGATACTTTGTCAAGTGAGGAAAAGACTAATAGTTTGTATAAAATGTATAGCAACAAGGTGGTTAATGAAACTTTTGAACCGGGTTCAGTGTTTAAACCGATTATAGCTTCAATAGGGCTTGAAGAAAATATAGTTCAAACAGATACAGCAGGAGACTTTTACTGCAATGGTAGCCAGAAAGTTGCAGATATAAGTATTAATTGTGCAAATAGAAGTGGACATGGAAGCCAATCATTAAGAAATGCCTTGGAAAATTCATGTAACCCAGCACTTATACAATTGGGAAGCAGAATAGGTGTAAGCACAATGTATAAATATTTTCAAGCTTTTGGCTTGTTTGATAAAACAGGAATTGCAACTGCTGGGGAGTCATCATCACAGTTTCACAGCGAAAGTTCAGTGGGACCTACTGAGCTTGCTACAATGTCGTTTGGACAAAGATTTACAATAACACCTCTGCAAATGATAACAGCAGCATGTGCTATAGCAAATGATGGGGTGCTTGTAAAGCCAAGAATAGTAACTAAAATAGAAAATCCAGATACAGGAGTTGTTACAAATATAGATGTACAAGAAGTTAGGAAGGTGGTATCTTCTGAGACTGCAGCAAAGGTTCGCAATATGATGGAATCTGTAGTTACAGATGGTGGCGGAAAGCTTGGAGCAGTAAAAGGGTACAGCATAGCAGGAAAAACAGGAACTTCAGAACCAGATCCAAATCATCCTGAAAATGGATACGTAGCATCTTTCTTAGCAATTGCACCTGTTGAAAATGCAAAGGTTGTGGCTTTACTTTCATTATATGGACCACAAGGTAAAAATCATTATGGTGGTCAAATATCTGCACCAGTTGTTTCACAAGTTTTGTCAGAAGCACTTCCATACCTTGGAATACCTTCTAATGAGACATCTTCAAGCACGATTACGGCATCAACAATAACAATTCCAGATTTGAAAGGAAAAACGGTAACAGAGGCAAAAAATATATTAAGTGATTTAGGAATAGACATAGTAACAAAAGCAAGTGGGGATGAAATAATAATAAATCAGACTCCAAAAGCAGGAGTATCACTTGCAAAAGGTGGCATCGTAAAGATATATACAGAAAATGAAAATACATCAGTATCGGTATCTGTTCCAGACCTAAAAGGAAAAAATCTAACTGCTGCAAAATCAACATTAAAAGGAAAAAACTTGAACATTCAAGCGGAGGGCTCAGGAGTTGTTGTTTCACAAGATGTTCAGGTTGGAACAACAGTAGAAGAAGGAACGATAATAAAAGTAACGCTTCAGGATACAACAACGGAATTACACTAAAATTTATTGATTTTATGGACAAAATGTAATATAATTAATATGTATGAAAAAATAAAAAGAAGGATGAATGATATGAAAAAATTAAAAAAACTATTTATTACATTAATAATAGCATGCTTAGTAATCATAGCCTTTGGAGAAATTTCTAATGTGAAAGCTGAATCAGCTGGGCCTATGTATCTTGGAATTGTTTCTTTAAGAAGGTCTGGATATGGTTATACACAAAGTGGAAAAAAAGTGTGGAAAATAGCACAATATACTAGTACAAATGAGCAAGAAGTTCCAGACAAAAACAAAACTATATATTGTATAAAAGCAGGTCCAGGGTTTGGATCTACCGATATGATGACTGGTGGAATTCCAAAAATAAGTACATACACACAAAAATTTAATTTGAAGGATTTAACAAGTATACCAAGTCCATATAAAGATGTTTTACCAACAGGAGAAAATTATAATAAGCTAATGTGGCTACTTGACAACATATACATACTTCCTGAAATTGAAGATGTAGATGCAAAGAATGCTTATTTAAGAAATATCATACCTGAAGAAAACTATGGTTCAATTACTACAGATGAGATTGATGTAATTCAACAATTAGCAGTATGGTACTTTACAAATTCAACAGATATATATCATTATTCTGCAGATGAAATAAATTTATTTAGAAATGCTTATATGAACCAAGATGATAATTACAAAAACTTTGAGGATCTTTTTGGTGACGCTGGGCTTGAAAAAGTAGATGCTTTAAAAGAATTATATAGATATTATATTACAAATGCTAAAGCAGACTATGTAAGCGAAAATGTAAATACCAAACCAATAGAATTAGTTAGCTCAGAAGCAAAAATGCAAACTATAAATTCTAACTATGTAGCAGGACCTTATAAATTAAATAAACTACTTGATGTAAATTATCAAATTTCTGCTTCATATACAGATATAAATGGAAAAAGTATTACACCTGAGTTAGGAGAAAAAGATTCATCAGGAAATATAATAAAAACAAATAAAACAATTGATGAACTTGTAGGACAAGAATTTTATTTAATAATGCCAGTAAGTTCTGATATATCTGGAATGAAAATGATAGTAAATTCTTCATATAAGGCAAGAACAACAGATTATTGGTCTGTAGCTGATGCTCCAAATACGGAACAGCCAGTAGTTGTTGTAGATGAAACAACACAAAACTTTTCAGAAGAAACATCAATAGTGGTTCCTAAGCCATTCGATTTAAGCTTGAGAAAATTTATAATAGCGGTAAATGGAAAAGAAGTAGAAACAAGAGAGCCAGAAGTAAATGTTAAGGCATTAGCTGCTGGAACTGCTACAACAGCAACATACAATCATACTAAAAATCCAATAAAAGTTCAAATTGGTGATGAAGTAACTTATAAAATAAGAGTTTATAACGAAGGATCAGAAGATGGTTATGTGTCAGAAATTACAGATCATTTACCAGAACAACTAGAATTTTTAAAAGATGATCCTATAAACCAACAATATGGTTGGCATTATGCAGGAAGTGCAGATTTAAAAACATTAAAAACATCATACTTATCAAAAGAAAACGAAACTTCTGATGGAGAAAATAAAATATCAGCATTTAATGGAGAAACATTAGATTACAAAGAAGTTCAAATAAAATGTAAAGTTGTTAACACAAATCCTATGGTAAGTAAGATAACAAATCTTGCAGATATTACAGGATTCACAGATGCAAATGGAAATAAAGTTACAGATAGAGACTCACAAGAAAACAATGTGATTATCCCTACGGGAACAGAATTAGAAAATTATAAAGATCCTGAAATAAACAGAGGAGATAAATATATTCCAGGACAGCAAGATGATGATGATTTTGAAAAACTAATAATAAAAGAATTTGATTTAAGCTTGAGAAAATTTATAACTGGAGTAAATGATGAAGAAATTACATCTAGAATTCCTGAAGTAAATGTACAAGGTTTAGCGGCAGGAACAAGCTCAACAGCAGTATATAACCATCCTAAAACTCCTGTTGCAGTTGGCATAGGAGATAAGGTAACATACACAATAAGAGTATACAATGAAGGAGATGTTGCAGGATACGCATCTGAAATAACAGACCATATACCAGCACAACTTAAATACTTGCCAAATGATTCAATAAATAAACAATATGAATGGAAAATGTTAGATAAGGATGGAAATGTTACAACAGATGTAAATAGTGCAGTAAAAATAATAACATCATATTTATCAAGAAATAAAGAAACAAATGATAGACAAAATAAAATTACTGCATTCAATGGAAAAGAGCTTGCATACAAAGATGTAAAAATTACATTTGAAGTTATTCAAACTAATCCAATGGCTAAAAAGATAACAAATTTAGCTGATATAACAGATTTTGAAGATGAAAATGGTAACAAAGTAACAGATAGAGATTCTCAAGAGAATAATGTTGTTGTTCCATCAGGATCAGAACTAGAAAATTATAAAGATAATGAAATAACAAACAAATATATTCCAGGACAACAAGATGATGATGACTTTGAAAAATTAATAATAAAGGAATTTGACTTAAGCCTAAGAAAATTCATCACAAAAGTAAATGATACACAAATAACATCTAGAATTCCACAGGTTGATGTGAAGCCATTAATAAATGGAAGTGCAACAACAGCAAATTATAACCATTCAAAAGAACCAATAAAAGTAAGTGTTGGCTCGGTTGTTGAATATACAATAAGAGTATACAATGAAGGACAAATAGATGGTTATGCTTCTGAAATAAAAGATCATATTCCAGAGCAACTAGAATACTTACCAGACAATAATACAAATAAAAAATATGAATGGATAATGATAGATAAAGATGGAAATACCACAAATGATGTAAATAAGGCAGTGGTATTAAAAACAGAATATCTATCTAAGGATAATGAAACAACAACAAGAAACAATGTAATAACTGCATTTGATGGAACCACATTAGACTATAAGGATGTTAAGATTGCATTTAAAGTTAAACAAACAGATCCAATGCCAAGCAAAATTACAAACATTGCTGATATAAGTGATTTTGAGGATAAGAATGGAGACAAGGTAACAGATAGAGATTCACAAGAAGACAATGTGAAAATTCCAGATGATTTACCAGGATACAAAGATGATAAAATAAAGGATACATACATTCCAGGACAACAAGACGATGATGACTTTGAGAAAATATCGATTGCAGAATTTGATTTATCATTAAGAAAATTTATAACAGCAGTAAATGATACAGAAATTACATCAAGAATTCCGCAAGTTGATGTGACACATTTAAAAGATGGAAGCTCTACTACAGCTGATTATAACCATCCAAAAGATCCAGTATTAGTATCAAATGGAAATATAGTAACATATACAATTAGAGTATTTAATGAAGGTGATATGGATGGATACGCATCTCTAATAAAAGATGATATTCCAGAAGGATTAGAATTCCTACCAGACAATGATATAAATAAAACATACAGATGGAAAATGATTGATAAAGATGGAGATGAAACAGAAAAAATAGAAGATGCTGTATCAATTGTTACAGATTATCTTTCAAAAGCACAAGAAAAATCAGCAGGTGAAAACCTATTAAAGGCTTTTGATAGTGAAAAGGATGAATTATCTTTTAAAGATGTAAAAGTAGCCTTTAAAGTAATAGAACCTTCAACATCTGATAGAATAATAATAAATCAAGCACAGATATCTAAAAACTCAGACAAATATGATAATGAAGTTACAGATCGTGATTCAATTCCGGATAAATGGAATGAGGGAGAAGATGATCAAGATATAGAAAAAATAAAAGTTCAATATTTTGATTTAGCATTAAGAAAATGGGTTACACAAACAATAGTAATTGAGAACGGAAATGAGAAAGTAACAGAAACCGGCCACACAGCGGAAGATGACCCTGAAGCTGTTGCAAAAGTTGATTTAAAGAAAAGTAAATTAAATAAAGTAACAGTTAAATTCAGATTTAAAATTAGAGTTAGAAACGAAGGAAATATTGCTGGATATGCTAAAGAAATAAAAGACTATATTCCAGATGGACTTAAATTTGTAAAAGAAGATAATCCATTATGGACTCAGCTAGACGATAAAACAATTGTTACTGACCAAGCAAAGGACATATTATTGGCCCCAGGAGATGAAACTGTTGTTGAAGTATTACTAACATGGATAAATAGTGAAGAAAATATGAAGGTAATGGACAACTGGGCAGAAATTAGCAAAGATTATAATGAATATGGTAGTCCAGATATAGATTCTACTCCAAACAATAATAAACATGGAGAAGATGATATTGATGATGCACCTGTAATGGTAACAATTCAAACTGGCCAAATCGTGGTATATTTTGCAATAACCTTAGGAGTATTATTAATAATTACTAGTGGATTAGTATTAATAAAAAAATACGTAATTTAAATAAAATAATAAAGAAGCTTATATAAAAAATATAGGCTTCTTTTGTAAAATATTTTAAAATTGACAAAAATAATATTTACTTTAATTTTTGGGTATGCTATAATTCAATAGAATATTGTTATTACAGATAAAAACCATAATTGCAATTCGGGAAAGGCAGAATGAAAAGCAATAACGGTTTTTTTTAGACAATATTGTAATACTGAAAGGAAGAGTAAAACATGAATCAAATACTTGTTACTAACAATGGATTTAATAAAAATGATAAAAATAATATAAAACAACCAAAAGTGGAAAAACAAAAAGCTCCAAAAAATTATAGTGCAGAGGCTTCTACTAACGGAATAGTAAGAATATTTGCAATACTAATTATAATATTTGGACTAGTTATATCTGGTAGTGGAGCATATGCAATGATGCAAAATATAGAAGATGAAAAATCTGATAATAAACCATCAGCAGAAGCTACAAAAAATGGAAATACAGTAAATATAATTGTAAAGTGCAATAATGGAATTAGAAGCATAACATACTTCTGGAATAGTTCAAATCAATCTAAAACTATACCTGGAAAAAATAATAAAGAAGTTACATTCAGTGCCGAAATACCAGAGGGAACTAATAAATTAAATATAAATATAGTAGATACCAAGGGAACCCAAAGGAACCTATTTAAAAACTTTACGCATGAAGATGGTGATGTAACAGAGCCTCAAATAACATTTGATGTAGTAAACTCAGATGTACGTATAACAGTAACTGATGATAGTGCACTTGATCACATTGTATATAAATATGGAGACCAGGATGAGGTAACAATAAATGCAGCTAGAGAAGATCAAACTAAAATAGAAGCATTTGTTCCAGTAATACAAGGGCAAGCAACTTTAAAGGTAGAAGCTGTTGATGCAGCACAGAATTATGCAACAAAAGAACAGGAAATAAAAGGTGTGAAAAAACCAACGATAGAAGTAATACCTGATCCTTCAGACCCTTCATACATTGTAATAAAAGCAAGTGATGAAGATGGATTAAGAATGGTATCATATTATATAAATGGACAAGAATACAAAACAGATCCAAATACATCTCTAAATTCAAAAACATTTGAATGGAGACAAAAAGTTGAAAAGGGTGAAACAAATGTAACTGTGCATGCTTATAATATAAATGAGCAAGTGACAGAATTTGTAGGAGTTTACAGTTATTAATAAAAAATGAGGTAATATACGGAGGAGTAAAATGCAGACAATTTATTTGATAGATGATGACGAAGACTTAAAAAAGAAATTATCCAATGGATTTTATGAAAAAAATAATTTCAAATTCAAACAAATAAAAACAGAAAATATAGATGTAGCTCTGAAGGATATACCAGCTCTTATATTGATAAATGAAGATACAATTACAGAGGATGCAGCTTTTGTATGCAACAAAATAAGAAACAATGATGATAATAGTATTACACCAATAATTGTTGTAACATCTAATATACAAAGAGAACACAGGATAGAAACATTGAAAGAAGGGGCAACATATTTTATAAAAAAGCCTATTGATTTTGAATATCTATCATATACAATTACTAACATTGTAAATTTATTGTATATAAATAGAAAAGTTAGTCCACTTACAAGTCTGCCAGGCAATGTTCAAATTCAAGCAGAGATGAAGAGAAGGCTACTTAAAAAGGAATATTTTGTAATGCTGTATTTAGACCTTGATAATTTTAAAGCATATAATGATGTATATGGGTTTACAAAAGGTGATGAAATTATAAAATTTACTGCGAAGACTATAGTTAATAATGTTCACTCAAAAGAAGAAGATAATAATTTTGTTGGACATATAGGTGGAGATGATTTTATTGCAATTGTAGAGGATAAAGATTACGAGAAAATCTGCCAAAACATTATACTAGAGTTTGACAAAAATGTAAGAAGATATTTTACAGATGAGGATCTAAAAAAGGGTTACTTAGAGGTTCCAAACCGTAAAGGAATTATAGAAGAACTTCCACTTACTTCTATATCTATTGGTGCTGTTGAAGTAGAACCAGGAAGATTCAAAAATTCACTTGAAATAGGTGAGGCTGGAGCACAGGTAAAACATTTGTCAAAAACAATACCAGGAAGTGCATATGTTATAGATAGAAGAAAAAATAAAAAATCGTGAATCAAATTATGATTCGCGATTTTTTTTAATAATTATTTTAAAATGAAAATTTATGAAATCTCTGTAAAATATTCATTTATTCTATTTATTAATTCTTGTTTTACCTCTTCTTCGGTCATACCCTCAATTTGAGCTCCAGCAACCGTAATATGGCCACCTCCACCAAGTTTTTCTAAGATTAACTGAACATTAATATCACCAATTGATCTTCCACTAATACAAATTCTATCACCAAGTTTTCCTATTACAAATGATGCTGTAATATTACTTATTGTTAGCAATTCATCAGCAGCTTTAGCACAAGTAATATTGGCATCTGGATCCTCTTTACTATAAACCGATATTGCAATATTATCATTGATAATTTCTGATTTTGCAACAATATCTGAAATTTTATTATAAGTTTCTAGATCACTTTGAAACCATTTTTTTACTTTTATAATATCAACACCACATTTTCTCAAAAAAGCGGCTGCTTCAAAGGTTCTAACACCAGTTTTAAATGTAAAATTTTTCGTATCCATCATAATTCCAGCATATAAAGCTTCTACTTCAAATGTTGATAATTTTATATTTCTTTCTGAATATTCAACTATTTCAGTTACTAGTTCGCAGGCAGAAGAGGCGTAAACCTCATGAAAAGTCAAGATGGCATTTTCAATATAATCAGTACCTCTTCTGTGGTGGTCTATAACTGCAATTTTATCAGTTTTATTAAGAAGTTCTGGAACCTCAACATAGTTCTTTTTATCTGTGTCAACAATAATAAGTAAAGTGTCAGAATTAATTTTACTTAAAGCAGTCGATTTATCTATTAATACGCCTGAATATGTGTCTAGTTCATTCAAATCTCTAATGAAAGTATCCAAGCTTGTGCCAGAGGTTTCACTTACTATATAAACTTCTTTACCAATAGATTCAACAAACCTATATAATCCCATAGCTGAGCCCATTGCATCAATATCACTATTAGTATGGCCCATTATAATTACATTACTAGAGCCAGATACCAATTCTTCAAGCGCTTGTGCAACAATTCTGGCCTTAACACGAGTACGTTTTTCAACTTCTTGAGTTCTACCACCAAAGAAAAAATATTTTCCATTTTGTTTTATTATGGCTTGATCCCCTCCACGGCCAAGAGCAATATCTATTACAGCTTTAGCCGATTTATATTTATCAAGGTTAGAAGAGCCTTCCTCTGAAATGGCAATACTTAAAGTTGTTTGAATGTTATCCTCTGTTTTTATTTCTTTAATTTCATCTAAAATTTCAAATTTCTCATCTTTAATCTTTTCAATATGGCATTGGTCTAAAATACATACATAGGTGTCTCTCTCTGATTTTATAGAAAGCCCATTATATTTGCTAACCCAGCCAAATATACTCTTTTCAGCTTCAGAGGTTATTCTTAATTTCTCTTCTTCAGTTGCCCTTTGCATAAGCTCTTCATAATTATCTATAACAATAATTCCAATGCACGTTTTGGAATCATTATGCTTTTTTAATAAATTAACATATCCTGTTTCATCTAAAAAATATATTGTGGCAAGATATTCGCTTTTATTTCCTTTTTCCTTTGACTTAACATATTCTGCTATAATTTTATATGTTTTTTCACCAATGCTAATGCTTTCATATATAGCAGGATTCTTACTTGAAGCATTATTTGCTATTTTCAATCTTAGTTCTTTTATTATATCTGACAAATAAGTTCCAATATCTATATTAGCAAATTCTTTAATAAAATTACTGCTTTTCCAAATAATATCGCCAGAAGTTTCTACAACAACCAAGGGAAAAGGAGAGTTAATTATTGTACTTTGAGCAGCCTTGTCAACATCAAGGGTCAATTCATCAATATGTTTAGAAATTTCAGCTCTTCTTCTTTTACTTGAAAATATACTATAAACTAATATCAAAGCAAAAGCAACTATTGAAGGAATTATTGCTTTTGGTTCAATAATGCTAAGTACAATTAAAATCAATGCGATAATTATTAAATATACTTTTGTTCTAGATAACAATTTATCTAAATTCATTTTATTTTTGGACATAAATATTTCCACCTTTTATATCGTTTTTGTATTAAATACACTTAATATTTTACCGTATTTTAGCACATTTGTCAATTTTTTGCTTGGGTGGAATATGCTTGTTTTACAATTGTAGGAGAGCTTCTTAGCAAAATAAAATTAGAACGATGTACATTTGAATTAAAGCTTATGCACAATCCATATAAGAATGGCATAAATAACATTTGTGTTAAGGATTCCTTATTTAGAATATTAGAAGCTTCAACTTGAGAAAATTTTCTTATTTTATTTTGAATTCCTAGATGTAAAGAAAGACTAATAAAATCTCCAAGCTTTATTTCATCAGCATGATGTTCTGAAACGAGAATTGTGCAACATGAGTCTGGAGAAGAAATAGAAGGAGCACTTTTATTAATAAATTTATTTAGAAATGAGGAAATATTCTCAAACAATATATTTAATTTATTAATTTTTGTGTTATTTATAGCATTGTGCTCTAAAGGAAGATTAGAAAAAGTATCAAGACTATAATTTTCTAGGTATCTTCCAATATTTAAAAATTTTTCATATTTTATAATAGGATATTGGTTTAGTGAATCAAAATTTATAAGATTTGTTAAGACGATAGATTTTTTCTTTTCATTATTATTTTTTTTGTACAGACTTAATACAATATCTTTATAGGTATTGGAGAAAAATACTGTATTTATATTATATTTTAGTAGAGTTTTTTCAACCATTTTCTTTGTAACATTTGAGGTAATAATAATTACAGTATTACCAAGAATAAAATTAGAAAGACAGGTTGTTAAGAATTCATATCTTGGTTCAGAAATAATTAGAACTCTATTTTTAGAAATATTATATAATTTATTTTTTATTGCCTTAGCTAATGAAAATACATCAAATTTATAGTTAAAGTAGTTTATTTTCCTTTGATGCTCTTGAAAACAAAACGCATTTTGATATTTATATTTACCGGCAATAATATGTAAAAAGACTCTTAAAATCAGAAAAACAATTCAATATAAAAGCACCTCCAAGTAAAGTATTTTATGACAATTATTATATGTCCGTATAAAATGTTTAGTCAAGGAAAATCGTAGGTCAAAAATCTACAATTTTTTCTATTTTTTGCAAATTAGATATATACAAATCATTCAAAAGATAGTAAAATATATGTTACGAGAAGGAGTGAATTATTATGAAAGTTATTTTATTAAGTGATATAAAAGGTGTAGGAAAAAAAGATCAGGTTATAGAAGCAAGCGACGGTTATGCAAGAAACTTTTTATTCCCAAAAAAATTAGCATTGGAAGCAAATGCAGAAAACATGAGTAAACTTAAAGCAAAACAAGATTCAAATAAATTTAAAAAAGACACAGAAAGAAAACAAGCAGAAGCAATTGCTGAAAAATTAAAAGGAATAATGTTAAGAATTAAAGTAAAGGCTGGAGGAAATGGTAAAATATTTGGTGGAGTAACAAGCAAAGAAATTTCTGATAGTTTAAAAAAAGAGTATGGGTTTGATATAGACAAGAAAAAAATAATGCTAAATGAAACAATAAAAACTGTAGGAGTATTTACCATAGATATTAAATTGTTTGAAGGTGTAATTGGAAAATTAAAAGTTGATATTATAGCATAAAAAATATAGAAAGTGAGTAGGATAATGGAATTAGGAAAAGTACCGCCACAGGATATAGAGGCAGAGCAGGCAGTTATAGGAAGCATGCTTACCGACCAAGATGCAGTTGTTGCGGCTATAGAAACTTTAAGGCCGGAGGATTTTTATAGAGAAGATAACAAATTAATTTATACTGCAATATTGAATATTTATAATAGGGCAGAGCCAATAGATATAATAACTCTTAAGGCTGAATTAACATGTATGGGAAAATTAGACAATGTTGGTGGATTAGAATATATAGTTCAACTTCCAGACAAAGTTCCAACAACAGCAAATGTAGATAGATATATAAAAATAGTTGAAGAAAAATCAATGCTTAGAAACTTAATAAAAACCGCTAACGAAATACTAAGCATGGGATATGACCAAACCGACAATGTTGATGATGTAATGGATTTGGCTGAAAAGAAAATATTTGATGTAATGCAAAAGAAAAGTAAAACAGGGTATGCGTCAATTAAAGATGTTTTAGTAGAGTCTTTTACAAAATTAGAAGAATTATATAATCAAAAGCAACATGTAACAGGTGTACCAACAGGTTTTATTGATCTTGATAGAATGACAGCTGGATTACATGGTTCAGAATTTATTCTTATTGCAGCAAGACCTGCTATGGGAAAATCTGCATTTGCATTAAATATTGCAACATATGCTGCAACTAGGGCAAATGTACCTGTTGCAATCTTCAGTTTGGAGATGTCAAAGGACCAGGTGGGTAACAGAATTTTGTGTAGTGAGGCTCTAGTAGATAGCAATAATGTAAGAACTGGTGATCTAAATGACGAAGAACTAAGTAAGCTTGCAGAAACATCTGGAGAATTGTCACAGGCCCCAATATATATAGACGATACTGCAGGCATAACAATTACTGAGATGCGTGCAAAATGTAGAAAATTGAAACTTGAAAAAAATATTGGGCTTGTTGTTGTAGATTACTTGCAGCTTATTCAGGGTAGTGGCAAAACTTCTGGAAGGGAGCAAGAAATTGCTGAGATAAGTAGATCTTTAAAAATACTTGCAAAGGAATTAGAAATTCCTGTAATTGCACTATCACAGTTATCAAGAGCTGTTGAGTCAAGAGACGACCATAGGCCAATGCTTTCTGATCTTCGTGAATCTGGTTCTATAGAGCAGGACGCAGATATTGTTATGTTCCTTTATAGAGATGATTATTATAATGAAGATTCTCCAGAAAAAAATGTAGCAGAAGTAATAATTGCAAAACAGAGAGCAGGATCAACAGGAACTGTGAAATTGGCTTGGATTGGAAATTATACAAAATTTGCAAACCTTGAAAAATATAGAGATTAGTGCTAAAGGGGTAAAATAAAAATTGGAATTACAAGAAAAAATTTTGGATACAATAAAAACATATAAATTGATAGATCCTAAAGACATTGTTATTGTGGCTGTTTCAGGAGGGCCAGATTCAATGTGTTTATTAGATAATTTATTGTCAATAAAGGAAAAATTAGAAATTAAAGAAATCGTTGTAGCTCATGTTAATCATCAAATTAGAGAGGAAGCACAAAGCGAAACCGAATATGTGGAAGAATATTGTAAGCATAAGAAAATTAGATGTTTCACGAAATATGTAAACATACCACAAGTTGCACTTGAACAAAGAATAGGAACTGAAGAGGCTGGAAGAAATGAAAGATATAAGTTTTTTGACGAAGTCGCCCAAAAAATAAATGCAGATAAAATTGCAATTGCACATAACCTTAATGATAATGCAGAAACAGTACTTATGCACTTAATGCGTGGAAGTGGAATTTCGGGGTTGTGTGGAATAAAGGCATCTGTAGAAGGCAGAATAATAAGGCCTTTAATTAAGTGTGAAAGAACCGAAATTGAGCAATATTGTAAAGAAAAGAACTTGGATCCAAAATTTGATAAATCAAATAATGATAATACATATACAAGGAATAAGATAAGGAACGAGTTGATTCCATATATACAAAACAACATAAATCCTAATATAATTCAGACATTGAGCAGATTGTCAGAGTTGGTGATTGAAGAAGAAAAATTTATGGAAAAAGCAATATTAAAAAATTATACAAATATTATGATAAATGAAGATCTTTTAAAAGGAGAAATAATATTAGATTTAAGAAAATTTAATGAATTAGAAAGAGTTATCAAATCAAGAATAATATTATTAGCAGTACAAAAAATCTTTGGGAATACGAAACACATTGAAAAGAAACATATTGAGGATATTATAAAATTATGTTGTAATAATATAGGAAACAAATATTTAATGCCAAATAAAAGCACAAAAATAATGGTTAAGCAAGGAAAAATTCACATAAAATCCACATTAAATGAAAAGAATGGGTATTGAAATAAACAAAATTATGTGATATATTGCAGTGAGCAAAATAGATAAGAACTAAAGGAGGAAATATTTTGAAAAATAGTTTAAAAACATTAGCTGTATGGCTTATAATTGGAATAATCATAATTGTAGCAATTTCTACAATATTAGAAAATTCGAACACAAAATTGTCTTATTCTGATTTAATTGCAAAAATCGAAGCAGGACAAGTTGAAAAGGTTGAATTAGAAGCAGATGGATATTCAGCAAACGTAAAATTAAAAAATGATAATGTGCAAAAAAAAGTTAACATACCAAGTATAGATAACTTAATGGAAAACTTGCAAGATAACATGAAAACAGGGCAAATATCTGTAGTAGAAAAATCTGAATCACTATGGTCTGTAATGCTAGCATACCTTACACCAATAGGAATTTTAGTTATATTCTTTATATTCTGGTTTTTCTTAATGAGTGGAGCAAATAGCCAAGGTGGAAGCAAAACAATGACTTTTGGAAAAAGTAAGGCAAGAGTACTAAACCCAACAGATAAAAATAAAGTAATGTTTGATGATGTTGCTGGTGTTGATGAAGAAAAAGAAGAACTAGAAGAAATAGTAGAGTTCTTAAAAAATCCAACTAAATTCACAGAAATGGGAGCTCATATTCCTAAGGGAGTATTGCTTGTTGGCCAACCTGGAACAGGTAAAACGTTGCTTGCAAAAGCAGTTGCTGGAGAAGCTGGAGTGCCATTCTTTATAATAAGTGGTTCAGACTTTGTAGAAATGTTTGTTGGTGTTGGAGCATCAAGGGTTAGAGATTTATTCGAAGAAGCAAAAAAGAAAGCTCCATGTATTGTATTCATAGATGAAATAGATGCTGTTGGTCGCCAAAGAGGTGCAGGCCTAGGTGGAGGACACGATGAAAGAGAACAAACATTAAACCAATTATTAGTTGAGATGGATGGATTTGCTGCAAATGAAGGTGTAATAGTCTTAGCTGCAACAAACAGACCAGATGTACTTGATAAAGCCTTATTAAGACCAGGAAGATTTGACAGACAAATAGTAGTTGGACTTCCAGATGTAAAAGCAAGGGAACAAATATTAGAGGTTCATTCAAGAAAGAAAAAACTAGCAGATGATGTTGACTTAAGAATAATTGCAAAAAATACAGCAGGATTTTCTGGTGCAGACCTAGAGAATGTTTTAAATGAGGCAGCACTTTTAGCAGCACGTAGAAATTTAAAACAGATAAGTGAAAGAGAAATAGAAGATGCAATGGTAAAAGTAACAATGGGACCAGAAAAAACAACAAGAGTTAGAAGCGATAAGGAAAAGAAACTTGTTGCATACCATGAAGCTGGCCATGCGGTTGTTAGCAGATTTTTACCAACACAAGATGCCGTACATGAAATATCTATAGTTCCAAGAGGAATGGCTGGAGGATATACAATGTATCAACCAACAGAAGATAAATCATTTATGTCTAGAACAGAAATGATAGAACAGATAATATCATTATTAGGTGGTAGAGCATCAGAAGAACTGATGTTAGACGATATTTCAACAGGTGCAAGTAATGATATAGAAAGAGCAACTAAAATTGCAAATGCTATGGTTACAAAATATGGAATGAGTACAAGGCTTGGAACAATAACACTAGGTTCAGATCAACAGGAAGTATTTTTAGGAAGAGATTTGGCACAAGAAAAAACATATTCAGAAGCAACAGCTGGAATGATAGATGAAGAAATGAAAAAAATAATAGATGCTTGCTATTTAAAAGCAAAAGAAATACTAAGAGCCAATGAAGATAAATTAAATGCTGTAGCAGGGGTTCTATTAGAAAAAGAAAAAATTACAGGATCAGAATTTGAAAAAATATTTGCTGATCAACAAAACTAGATACAATAGATGAAAAAGAAGGGATGAAAAGGCATGGAGGCTATTGCCGTAATTTTAATATTGGTTTTTATTATAATAATGTTAATAGCTTTTGCTGTAATGCAAATAAAGATGGCTGGAATAGAAGTTAAGGATTTTTGGTCATTTGTAAAAGCAAATGATGACTTAGATAAATTGTATGCTTTCTCAAAACATTATAGTAGAATGTCTCCACAAGAAAAAATAATATTCTTGAAAGAAACAGAAAAAATGTCAGATGCCTTTGAAAAAATCCCATCAATGATATGGGAAGATGAATATTCAAAATATAGAGATGTAATGGATATTTATAGAAATATAAAAGTAGAACGATGGAAAGAGTCATCTACAAAGTAGAAATAAAAACGTTAATTAAGTATGTCTTAATTAGCGTTTTTTTATATAAATATGGCAGAAAAAGTTATTTAGCATATAATATAACAATTATAAAATAGGAAGTGATTATTTTGAAAAAAATATATTTAGATCATTCTGCCACAACCAGAGTAAGAATGGATGTATTAAATGCAATGATTCCATATTATTATGATGAATATGGTAACCCATCTTCATTGTACAGTATAGGAAGAACTGCAAAAAAAGCTATAGAACATGCAAGGGAACAAGTGGCACATGCTATAAATTGTGATCCAAGTGAAATATATTTCACGTCTTGTGGAAGTGAAAGTGATAATTTAGCGATAAAAGGAGTGGCATATGCTAACAAGAACAAAGGGAAGCATATAATAACATCAAAAATAGAGCACCCAGCAATATTAAACACATGTAAAAACCTTGAAAATAAAGGATTTAGGGTGAGTTATATAGATTGTGATGAAAAAGGATTTGTAGACATAAATCAATTGGAGAAAGCAATTTGTGGAGATACAATAATTATAAGCATAATGACAGCAAATAATGAAATTGGAACAATTCAGAATGTAGAAGAAATAGGAAAGATTGCTCATAAATATGGCATTATTTTTCATACTGATGCAGTTCAAGCTATAGGTAATGTAAAAATAGATGTTAGTAAAATGAACATAGATATGTTATCAATGTCTGCACATAAATTTTATGGGCCAAAAGGTGT
Organism: uncultured Clostridia bacterium; assembly: GCA_934130025.1. GTDB lineage: Bacteria > Bacillota > Clostridia > TANB77 > CAG-508 > CAG-245. Next base: position 9,086 of record CAKOXG010000011.1, on the reverse strand, counting down.
TGGCGTGTTGTATGTAAGAAATGGAATTAACTTTGAAAGAGTACAAGATGGAGGGCATCAAGAAAAAAATAAAAGGTCTGGAACTGAGAATGTTGCAGGGATAGTTGGATTAGGAAAAGCAATAGAAATTGCAAATGGAAGAATAAATAGGTATAATGAGTATTTATTAGGTTTGCGAAAATATTTTATAGATGAAATTACAAAAAGAATAAAAGAAATAAGAGTAAATGGGGATTTAAACCAAAGGTTACCAGGGAATATAAATGTATCATTTAAGAACAAGGATTCATCTGAAATTTTACTCCAATTGGATAGAAGTGGAATTTGTGCATCTGGAGGATCTGCATGCTCATCTGGAGAATCCTCACCATCTCATGTACTTTCTGCAATAAAAGTACCAAGTGAATGGATAAATGGAACAATAAGGTTAACTTTAGGAGAAGAAAATACCATAACAGAAATGAACTATGTTATTAATGTATTAGATAAAATAATAAATGCTTAATATAAATTATGACGAAAATTATTGCAAGATTTTAATAAAATGAAAAACAATAATAAAGAAGTATATAAAAAAGCGTTATAAATAAAAGAGTGATGCACTCAAAAATGAGTGCATCACATAAAGGTTATTTTCCCCAGGAATCCACGGCATCCCTGACGCTGCAGACCACCGTGTTAACCATGTTGCTTTTCTCCTCGATCTCCGAGGGGAGACATTCTAGCTTAAATTCAATCTCCCAAACAGGGAGACCGTCTTTGAATTTCAAGAATCGTTCGGTACCGAAGTACCCTACCCAATTTTTCCGGATCGTTTTCCAGAGTAACCTTTCCAGATCGGAGAACCGATCAGTCAGTTCTCCCAGGCTTTTGCGCCCATCCTTCTGCGAAAGAGGGAATGTCAATCTTACCCGAACATTCAACGTGCTCGGGCAAAGCACCTCCTTGAAGGCGAACTGCTTCTTGGTGGCCACGGACAGCTTGTAGTTTTTCATTTTTTAACCTCCACTTATTAGGGCAATGCCCTTTAATATTTAAATTATAACATATTTTGCAAAAAAAATCAAGAAATCCCCTGTAGCAAGTATGCTATAGCATAATACGAAAAAAACAAATAAAAATTGATTTTTAACCATTTTTATAGTATTATATATAAATATAAAAATAAAATGATTAGAGGAAATGAAATGAATTTTCTAATAAAAGATTTAGAGAAATTAAAAAAATTTTCGGATTATACAGCTGAAATAGTAGAAAAAAGAAGCCCAATAGTTTTATCGGGCTTATCTAGCGTAGGAAAAATACAATTAATAGAAGCAACAAAAGAGTATACAGACGAAAATATATGTATAATAACATATAATGAAATACAAGCAAGAAAAATAATTAAAGATTTGCAATATTTTTCTAGCAATGTATTGTACTTTCCAAAAAGAGAGATAGCGTCATACGATTATATTGCAGAAAATAAAGATTTACCCTATGAGAGAATAGATACCCTAAATAAAATATATGCTGAATCTAATAAAAAAATAGTTAAGAATAAAAAAGTTGAAGCAAATAATAGACTAATTATTGTAACAACTGTGGAAGCTTTAATGCAGAAAATGATAAAGAAAGAAGATATGTACAATACCGTATTGGAATTCAATATTGGAAAAAACTATAATCAGGAGGATTTAAAACATAATTTATTAAATCTTGGCTATGAAAGAACAGATATAGTAGATGGAAAAGGCCAATTTGCAATAAGAGGTGGAATAGTAGATATTGGAACAACAAAGAACCAAGGAATAAGAATAGAATTCTGGGGAGACGAAGTAGATTCTATTAGAAGTTTTAGTATCACATCTCAAAGGTCTATAAAGATGATAAATGAAGCAACGGTATATCCTTCACATGAGCTAATACTCACAAGAAAAATAAATGAAATATGTGATGAGATTGAAAAAAATATCTTAGAAAAAACTTCAAATGAGGAAATTGAAAAAAATATAAGAGAAGACCTGGAACTTATGAAATCTGGGGATTACATTAGTAAAATTGATAAATATTTTAATATTTTTTATAAAGAACAAAATAATTTTTTAGAATATATAAATGATAATTATCTTTTAATGATTGATGATATAAATAAAATAAATGCAAGGCAAGAGAACATAATAAAGGATAATGTAAATTTAATAGAAACACTAAGCGAAAAAAATCGAATTGTGCCGGACTCGATAAAAAACATAGATAAAATACAAGTCGAAGAGGTTAAATTACAAAAAATATATTTGTATGAAACGGATTTATTCGAAGAAAATACAAAAATTAACCTTTCAGTAAACAAATTTAACTTTAAATATAGGGATGTTCATTTCTTTAAAAGTGAACTGAATTTATTAGCCACAGAAATAAAGAAAGCACTAATTGATAAGAAAAAGATAATAATACTTGCCGGAAATGAGCAAGGAGCAAAGAAGATTGAAGAACTGCTTGAACTGGAAGATATAAAGTATAAATACATAGAAAAACTAGAAGAAACAGGAGAGAAAATATATCAAAATTCTATTGAAGAAAAACTGGAAAGTGGATTAGTAGTGATCTCTAATGGAAGTTTATCTTCAGGATTTGAAAATTACGATTTAAATGTTCTTGTAATAACTGGCGAAGATTTTATAAATGGAGAAACTAAGAAAAGAAAAAATTCCGATGCGTTTAAACAGGGAGAGAAAGTTGTATTTGCAGACTTAAGGGCAGGAGATTATGTAGTCCATAAAACTCAAGGAATAGGAATTTACATTGGTGTAAATACTATAACTACAGCAGATGGAATAACAAAAGATTATATAAAAGTAAAATATAAAAATGACGATATTTTATATGTACCAACAGATATGTTAGACAACATTAGAAAATTTGTTGGTGGTGGAGAAGGTGAACCAAAACTTAATAGACTTGGAAGTAAAGAGTGGGAAAACACAAAAGCTAGAGTAAAATCAAATTTAAAAGAAGTAGCAAGAGACTTAATTGAACTATATGCCAGAAGACAAAAGGCAAAGGGATTTATGTTCTCGGAAGATACTCCGTGGCAAAAACAATTTGAAGACAATTTCCCATACCAGGAAACAGATGACCAACTAAGATGTATTGCAGAAGTGAAAAAAGACATGGAATCTGATAAACCAATGGATAGGCTTCTATGTGGAGATGTTGGATACGGAAAAACGGAAGTCGCAATCAGAGTAGCATTTAAGGCAGTAATGGACCAAAAACAAGTGGCATATTTAGTTCCTACAACAATACTTGCAAACCAACAATATGAAGAATTTAAAACAAGAATGGAAGAATTTGCGATAAAGGTAGAATTGCTAAACAGGTTTAGAACAAAAAAGGAGCAAGACGAAGTAATAAGAAAACTAAAACTCGGCGAAATAGACGTAGTTGTTGGAACGCACAGGCTATTAAGCAAAGATGTTGAATTTAAAGATTTGGGACTTTTAATAATAGATGAAGAGCATAGATTTGGTGTTAAGGATAAAGAAAAAATTAAAAAATTAAAAGAAAATATAGATGTACTTACAATGACTGCAACTCCGATTCCTAGAACCCTTCATATGTCGATTGTTGGTGTAAGAGATATGTCTGTTATATATGAGCCACCTCAAAACAGAAAGCCGGTTCAAACATATGTATTGGAGTATGATAAAGAAGTAATTAGAGAGGCAATAACTAAAGAATTAGAAAGAAATGGTCAGGTTTTTTACTTGTTTAATAATGTGGAGCAAATAATAAAAAAGTCTGATGAAATTTCAAAATTAGTTCCTGAGGCAAAGGTGGATTTTGCACATGGAAAAATGACTGGTGGCCAGATAGAAAGTATAATGCAGGAATTTATAGATCATAAGATAGATGTGCTTGTGTGTACTACAATTTTGGAGTCAGGAATTGACATTCCAAATGCAAATACAATAATAGTAGAGAATGCAGATAGATTAGGGCTTGCTCAATTATATCAAATAAGAGGTAGAGTAGGAAGGTCAGATAAACAAGGTTACGCGTATATTACATATAGAAGAGATAAACTCTTATCAGAAATTGCGGATAAAAGGCTAAAAGCCATAAAGGAATTTACTGAATTTGGTTCAGGTTTTAAAATTGCAATGAGAGATTTAGAAATAAGAGGAGCAGGAAGCATGCTTGGAGAAATTCAATCTGGTCATATGGAGCAAGTTGGATATGATACATATTGCAAATTATTGGATGAAGTTGTTAAAGAAACGCAGGGAATTGAAGTGAAGAAGGAACAAGATGTTCAAATTGAAATAAATCTTTCAAGCTATATTCCAGAGAGTTATATAGAAGATAGCTCACAAAAGATTGAAATATACCAAGATATTGCACTATGCAGAGATAATAAAGATATAGAAGATGTAATAGATGAAATAATAGACAGATATGGAAGCATGCCAATAGAAGTAGAAAATCTTATAGAGATAGCAAGAATAAAAATTCTTGCGAGAAAAGCAGCTGTTTTAAAAATTACGCAAAAAGATAAATCCATTCTATTCAACCTAGATAGGGAAAATATTAAAATTGATGAAAATGTGGTAAATAAATTAGTAGAAAAATACGGACAAAATCTAAGATTCTCTGCTGGAGTAGATTCATATGTAACACTAAGAGTAAATGAAAAAAACGAAAAAGAAGTTGTAGAAAGAATAAAAGAAGTTTTAATTACAATTGCTAAAAATTAAAATAAAAAATGTGGGGGATAATATGCAGGTAATAACTAGTAAAGATAATGATATTGTAAAAAAAATAAGAAAATTAAAAGACAAAAAATACCGAGATGAACTAGGTGTTTATGTAATAGAGGGAATAAAAGTAATAGAAGAAGCAATTAATGAGAATGTGGAAATAGAAAAAATAGTAATATGTGAAGATTGCACAGAGGCCTCTGTAATTCCTCAAAAATTGATGTATGCTATTGCAAAATATAACTGCATATATGTGAGCAAAAAAGTATTTGAAGTATTAACAGATGTTGTGGCACCACAAGGAATTTTAGCTATAGTAAGAAGACCTGAAAAAAATGAAAAGATAGATTATAATGCCGAACTAATACTTGCATTAGATGGTATACAAGACCCAGGAAACCTTGGAACAATATTAAGAACAGCAGATAGTGTAAATTTAAATCAAATAATAGTCACAAAAAATACAGCCGATTGTTATAACCCAAAAGTTGTAAGATCAACGATGGGAGCAATTTTACGAATAAAAATAATAGAAACGGAATCTCTTGTAAATACATTAAAAGAGGCAAAGAAAAACAAATTTAAAATTGTTGCAACATCATTAGATACACAGAACAATATTTATGACATAGATTATAATAAAAAAGTAATAGTAATCGGAAATGAAGCAAATGGGGTTACTAAAGAAGTACAATCTATGGCAGACAACAAGGTAAAAATACCAATGCTAGGAAAAACTGAAAGCCTAAATGCTTCGGTTGCAACTGGAATAATGTTGTACGAATATGTGAGACAAAAAATAAATAAAAAATAAATAAAAAAGCAAGAATTGTTATAAAAACTTAACAATCCTTGTTTTTTTATTAAAAATCACAATTATTTGGCGTTCTTGGATATGGAATTACATCTCTAATATTTTCCATTCCAGTTAAGTACATAAGAAGTCTTTCAAAACCTAAACCAAAACCAGAATGAATATCAGTTCCATATCTACGCAAATCTGTATACCAATATAATGGCTCTTGAGCAATTCCCATAGCCTTCATACGTTCCATAAGCTTATCATAATCTTCTTCTCTTTGAGAACCACCCATAATTTCGCCAGCACCAGGAACTTCTAAGTCAACTGCGGCAACAGTTTTTCCATCAGGATTTACCTTCATATAATAAGATTTTATATCTTTTGGCCAATTCTTAACAAATACTGGGCCATTAAAGTATTCTGTAATATATTTTTCATGTTCCTTTGCTAAATCCTCACCATATTCTGGTTGAAACTCCCATGTTCTGTCTGCCTTTTTTAGAATATCAATAACATCCTTGTGGTCAATTCTAACAAAATCTGAATTTATAAGTTTTGTTAATCTTTCTATTAATCCTTTTTCTATAAATTTATCGCAAAAATTCATTTCTTCAGGGCATTTTTCTAGAACTGTTTTTACAATATATTTTAAACAATCTTCTTCAATGTCCATTAAACCATCTAAATCACAAAAAGAAATTTCAGGTTCTATCATCCAAAATTCATTTGCGTGCGTTTTGGTATTTGAATTCTCAGAGCGAAGAGTTGGACCGAAAGTGTAAATTTTCCCAAAACTCTGGGCAAAAGTTTCACCATGCAGCTGGCCAGAGCCAGTGATGTAAGCCTTTTTTCCAAATAAATCTTTACTAAAATCAGTTTTGCCATCCTTTTGAGGTAAGGCCTTGTCTAAATCTAAAGTAGTAAGTTTAAACATTTCAGCAGAACCTTCACAATCAGCACATGTTATTATCGGTGTGTTTACATACACATAGCCATGAGACTGAAAATACTCATGAATTGCAAATGCAGCAACACTTCTAATCCTAAATACGGCACTAAAAGTATTGGTCCTTGGACGCAAATGAGCTACGGTTCTTAGATATTCAAAACTGTGCCTCTTTTTTTGAAGAGGGTAATCTTGGTCAGCCAAGCTAAATATATCGATTTTAGTTGCTTGTAGTTCAAAAGGTTGTTTTGCATTTTCAGTTTTTACAAGAATACCACGAACTACGATTGTTGAACTAATTGTCAACTTACAAATATCAGAAAAATTGTCTAATGTATCATTAAAAACAATTTGTAAATTATTAAAGAAAGATCCATCATTAAGTTCAATAAAACCAAAAGACTTAGAATCTCTTACAGTTTTAACCCAACCTTCTATTTGAATTTCTTTATCTATATAGGTATTTGTATTTCTAAATAAGTCTCTAATTGAAGTAGTTTCCATAACTGTCAAATCCTTTCATTTTTACTTATGCTAATATTATACCAAAAATATGAAAAAAAACAACATAAAAAGTCGAAAATAAACAATTAGTATAATTTTATTATTAAATTAGAATGAAATATAAAAACAGTAAATGATTAAGAAAAAAGTAAATACAATTCGTTAAAGAAAAGGCAAGATATCAGGAAATGAAGTGTTAGTGAATTGTAAGAGTAAAATATAGTTTGTAAAACTAAAATAAATTGTAAGATTAATATGAAAAATGAAGTATACATAAAACACGATAAAATTTTTATTGACTTTTATAAAGTTGTGTGATAAAATAATAATCTGTAAGCCGCCTGAGTCGGGCAACTAAAAGCTATATCATTTTAAATTAACTATTTTAATATCAAATTTAAGATAAAATGAAAATAGATGCCTTGTATTTTATGCTTAGCGAGTATACATATAAAGGGAGGTGTACAAGTAATGTACGCAATAATCGAAAGCTGTGGAAAGCAATATAAAGTTGCTGAAGGAGATGTAGTATTCTTCGAAAAGTTAGATATTGAAGAAGGAAAAAAAGTATCATTTGATAAAATAGTATTAGTATCTGATGACAAAAAAGTAGAAGTTGGAGCTCCTTACGTAAATGGTGTTAAGGTTGAAGGTAAAGTATTAGCAAATGGTAAAGCTAAAAAAATATTAGTTTACAAATATAAAGCTAAGAAAAATGAAAGGAAAATTCAAGGACATAGACAACCATATACAAAAGTTGAAATAACATCTATAAAAGTAGCTGCTGAAAAGAAAGAAACTAAATCAGAAGCTAAAGCATAAGTCTTGAATTTAAAATAATGAAATAAATAATCTTAAAACATGAAGGGAGTGAAACAATATGGCTCATAAGAAAGGTCAAGGTAGTGTTAAGAACGGTAGAGACAGTGAGTCAAAGCGTCTTGGACTAAAAAGAGCTGACGGTCAAGTTGTTCCAGCTGGAAATATTCTTGTAAGACAAAGAGGAACAAAATTCCATCCAGGAAAAAATGTTGGAATCGGAAGCGATGATACTTTATATGCAAAAGTAACTGGTACAGTTAAATTTGAAAGACTTGGAAGAGATAAAAAACAAGTTAGCGTATATACTGCTGAGGAATTAAAAGCTAAAGAAGCAAAAAAGGAAGAACCAAAAGCAGAAAAGAAAACAACTGCTGCTAAAAAAACCACTACAAAAAAGGCAGTAGCAAAAAAATAATAAATTATAATTAAGAAAAAAGTACAATTAATGAATTCATAAAATTCATGCTAATTGTACTTTTTTGTTTCTAATATTACTGCATACTATTGTAAATTAATTTATCCTTTTAAAGGAACAACATTTTAATACACCAATAAAGGTAAAAGAATTAACATTAAATATTTGTTAACAGTCTAAAATTTCGTTAAGTAATATACTTAAATACAAATTTATCAAGCTAATAATACCATATAAGATATAGTAAAGTCAAGGAAAAATTAAGATTGAGAAAACGAAATTCTTTTAAAAATTTTTATAAAAATTTAATATATCTAAAACTGCAAAAGCATTGAAATATAAGTAAAAATTCAATATAAAGAATTTGTTTAAGTATATTACTTAAAGCTAATAAAACTCTGTATAATGATTTCGTCGCGAATTATGTATACAAAATATAGTAAATATTATCGGCAAATAAATTATAAAGTGTTGAATATTGAAAGTATTTATTGTAAAATTAAAATGATGTGTTCGGAAACAACCAAATAGCCAAAAGCATAAAAAATGGATTTATGATAATAATAAATTGGTAAGAGATTTAATTTGAAAGAATAGAAAATCTTTCATCTTTATTTGAAGATCTTAATAAAGTTGGAAAGGAATGTAATTTTAGATGAAATTCGAAAACAAAAGTAAAAACAATAAAATGGATAATTTGGACGTGAGTTATGAAAATTTAAAACAAACATGTGATGAGAAAAATAACAAAATTAATAAAGAGCCCTATGTAAAGGGAATTACGCTTATTGCTCTTGTTGTTACAATTGTAGTGATGCTGGTTCTAGCAGGTGTTAGTATAAATTTATTAAC
>CAKOXG010000010.1 GCA_934130025.1 uncultured Clostridia bacterium | reverse complement strand
ATGTATTTGTGGGTATAATTTAGTGGCTAGAATATCATGCTTCCGACCTGATTGCACGGGTTCGATTCCCGTTACCCGCTCCAATTTTTTGCATTTTATTATTTTGTATTAAATTATATTAATTCACAAAAAGGCTTAAATTAAAGTCTTTTTTTATTTGTGTATTTTATTGCTTCATAATTTTTTCTATTATTTTTTATTATGTTTTTCAATATTTGCATTAAAACTGCATTAAAATCAAAAATATAACTGCATTAAAAAAATAAATTGCATTAAAATAAGAGGAGGCGTGATAGCCTCCTCTATTCATCAAATATTGCCAAGGTAATTACTTATAAAAACTAGACTAAATCATTTGGAATGGTATAATCAAAATGGAGATGTTGTTCTTTATAGTAATCTCTACAATCTTGAAGTTGTTTATTTCTATATCGAGCTAGAATATGCCCATAGGTTTCTTTTATTTGTCTATCATCTGAATGTCCTAATATTGCTGCAATGACAAGTAGATCCATTCCTGCTTCAAGCATTCGTGTTGTTGCAGTATGTCTACACATATGTATATGGCAACCTTTTATAAGTTCTGTTTTTATTTGAGCTTCTCTACAAATCCTTTTAAAAATATTATTAATACAACGAGTGTCTATATAATTACCGTTAAGTTGACAAAATAATAAATTGTTTTTGTTGTTTGGATTTAATTTGGCATTTTCTATTTGATTGGTTATTATTTTAAACATAAAGTCACTATCAAAAATATCAAATGGTATATGTCTTTCATCTATTAAACCTTGTTGTGTTTTTTTTCGACCAGTTTTTGTGGAAGTACCCATGACGATTTTTCCATCATCACGCGAAAGAGTTTTATTTATGATGAGCTCTCTATTCTTTAAATCAATGTCTGTATTGAAATTTATAGCTCCTAATTCTCCGGATTCGCGCAGCAGAAAGAAGTGCACAGAGAAATAGGTTTCGTAATGTTGTTTCATTATAATTACATTTAGAACTTTTTATTAAAGAGTTATGAAGTAAATAATCCATTAACTTTTGCTGTTCATCAACCTCAAAGGCTTGTACAGGTTCCTTATGTTGATTAGATACAGGTGGATAAATTCGCAACATAGGGTTGTCTGGATATGAAATAATTTTATCCATTACACATTGCATAAATCCGTTTTTTAATTTTGCTATGATTTTATCTATTTCACCTTGTGACAAATGTCTAATCGAGTTGAGAAAATTTTGGACTTGATTATATGTTACTTTTTGTACTGGCTGTTTAAAATCATCCCACTTTTCAATATATTTATAGTGATATTCGTCTTTATCTTTGGTGTTTTTTATAATTTTGCCAGCCTCAAATTTGGTATCTCCTATTTTTTTTAGGATTTCAATTATCGTTATACCATTCTTTTTTATATATGTTTTTGTTTGAATTTGAGCTTCAACTTCTTTTTTTCGTTCAATAGATTCCACTCTACTATTAGCATTAGATACAGTTGTTCTAGAACCATCGTCAAGCGTGATTTGAGCAGGGTATCGGTTATAACAATAAAATCTATCACATGTTCCTTTTTTCAAACAAGCAGTACAGTCGGTACATTTTTTACATTTGTTTGTTCCAGATCTATTATTACAGATAGACCAATCATTACAGTTCTTACAAGTATTACATACAAAGTTTAATCTTTTTTCTTTTCTATCAATTTTTTGAATAGTATTATAAATACTTCCTTCTTTGTTTCCTTTTCTTCCAAATTTTTTAGGCATAATAAACCTCCATTTTCAAATATTTTTTATTAAACACTTGAAAATGGAGTTTAGTTTGTATATAATACAAATGTAGTCACTTTCGAGTGCCTATAGTAGGGAAAATAAATGTATCGAGTCGTGGTTGGTTTGAACATCTATTTTCCTTTTTTTATTTTTTAGTTATTTCTTTTTGTTCTTTTTCTTGATCAGCAAGCATGCTATATATTGTACTCATTACAATGTTTTTATTTGTCTCACTTAATTCGTTAAATGTGGAACTGAATGGACTGTCTATAACATTTTTTCTACTTTGATTATCAGTATTTGATACTGGGTGCTTGTTACGTTTCTTAGAAATATGAATGTATAATATGACGCCTAGAATAATAATAATTAGGTTTAGACAAATTACTAAAATAGGCATTATTGTATCAAAAAGTTTTTCTTTTTCTTGCTGTTTTACTTCTTCATTAAATTTTTTATTTGCATTGAGTTGTTCTTTTTCAATTGTTTCTTTTCGTTCCTGCTCTTTCTTTTCTAATTCTCTACCATATTCAATTAACTCTTGAGATGTAAATTCATTTAAAGGTTTTATTTGAGCAAATGAATTAGGTGTTAACATCAAGATACTTAAGACAATACATAAAATAAATCTTTTTACGTTCATATTAATCTCCAATCTATATTATTTTTTTTGTTTCTTTTTATTTCTAATAAATTCAACAAACCTATTTATTTCTTCAATTTCATCTTTATCAAGACCATCTGTATTTATTCCACTTTGAGTCGCATAGCGAAAATCATTCTTGAGTGTTGTAGGTGGAGTTTTTTCCATTGGAACATCATATCCCATAAGCCAAACTTCATTAATGTCTAATGCATCAGCCAATAGTGTGAGTTTCTTTTGCCTAGCAACAGCATTATTTGAAAGATATTTACTTAATAAGCTTTCACTAATTCCTGTTTTTTCATGTAATTCAACAGGTTTCATATTTCTTATTGTCAACGCTTTTTCTAATCTTTTTTGAAATGTATCTACTGTTTTCATATTTTCCTCCATACACATATTATAAAGAAAAGTTTAATAAAAATCAAGTTATTTTAAAAAAACATAAAGAAAACTTGAAAAAAATTCAAAGATGGTATTGACAAAAGTTTTAACATAGTATAAGATATAGAAAACTTGAATTAAATTCAAGAAAAAGAAAAGAGGTGTTATAATTTGATACAATATGACTTTAGTAAAGTAAGAGGTAGAATAAAAGAGAAGTTGGGAAGTGAAGCAAAATTTGCAGAGAAGCTTGAAATGTCTTCAGCTGCCTTAAGTTCAAAGTTTAATAATCGCAGTGATTTTACGGCAACAGAAATATCAAGAGCAACTGATGAAGATGTATTAGATATTCCAATGGAAGAAATAGGAGTATATTTTTTTACTCGACAACTTGAATTAAATTCAACGAAATAACCACGACTCCATACTAAGAAGAAGGGAGATGAGAATATGGAAGAAGAAACATTAAAAATAATTAATAAAAAGATTAGAGATTTAATACAAGAGGGAAGTGTATCAGCAAATCAAATGGCACTGGAATTAATAAAAGCAATAAATAATCCGCTTATTGGAGGTAAAGCGGATTAATTAAAAGATTATTTGTTTAATTCTTTTATTTTGTTAAAAATAATTTCGTAGCTTTCTGCAACTTTTTCTGCAAGCTCTGTATCGCTACCATACATTGTTGTATGTTGATTACCAATCAATGCTACGAGAATATCTTTAGCTATTTCAGCATTAGACATAAAAACACCACCTTTCGTAAAAAGATAGACTGATTATATAACGAAATAAAACGAAAAACAAGGTAATGGAAAGAGAGGAAGAAAATGAATGCAAGACAAGAAGTTACTATGAATTGGAAGGATGCTCCAGATACAATAAATCCAATTATATATTCAAAAATAAGAGGAGTAAGTCCGCAAAAAGCAAGAGAGATTTTTAATAGTAAAGGGTTTCCAAGGTTGAAGGGGACCGGAACCAAACAATTAGCAGATAAAAGAGCTGTCTATCTATATGAAATAGGATTATCAGAAGAAGACAGAAGAGAAGTATTAAAAGAAATTGCAAGACAAATTATTTAGAAAGGAGACTATGCAGATGTACAGTATATTTGAAATATTATTTTTTATTTTATATTTTTCAATGAAGGCAGTAAGATTTACTTTATTTTTATTGATGATACAAATTGTTGTGTATAAATCAAGTGGATTCAGTATTTATAAATTTATTATGAATAAATCGAATTTGTTATTAAGATAAGGAGAAAAATGAGATGTTATTTAACAAACTAAAAGAAAAGCAAAAAATGAAAAAGATTGACTTAGAATGTCAATGTCAAATGATGAAATTAGATCTAGACAACAGAGAATATTTAATAAATGAACAATATCAGAGAATTGATAGAAAACAAGCTTTTTTACTAAAAATATTAGATGAATGTAATAGTAATAGTTACAAGTCAATAAATGAATTTAGAGCAAGAATAAAAGAGTTAGCAGAGACTGGAATCAAATACTAACTCATATCAACTGAATTTATAAACAAATTCTTATTTATTATACAAATTTTTAGTAAAGAAGTCAAGAGAGGAGAAAAAATGTTTGAGGAACAACAGAAAACCACAACAATAGATTATGAAAAACAGCTCGATGCGTTCTATTCTTTAGTAGATTTCAGGCCATTGTCAACGAAGGCTATATCAATATACAATTTTTTATTGCATATAGCCTACAAAACTGACTGGGCAGATGAATTTACTGCTGCTAATACTACAATTATGAGTAAACTCCGTTTGACTTTAAAAGAATTACAGATAGCTCGAAATGAGTTAATTACGAAAAAGTACATAATTTACAAAAAGGGCAGTAATCAGAATAAAGCCCCAAAGTATTCAATTATAAGGCTTTATGAAGAGAAAAATAGAATTTTAGGACAGGCGGAAGTAAGTGCGAAGGTATATGCAGAGGGTAAAGCAGAAGTGCAAGCAACGGTACAACCTGAGGTTAACATTATTACTAAACTAAACTTATATTTTATATATATTATATATAATAATGGCTCACAATTCAAAAACATTGTAGAAGCGGACAAAAAGGCTATTGTAGCAATATTGAAAAAACTGGAACTCTATATAGACGAGCCAACAATTTTAGAGTATATGACGGAAGAGCAATTGTTGGAATTAAAAATTCAATATTGGGTAATTAAAGAGCTGTATTTTAGTCCATACAAGATTTGTTTGAACTATTTAACTAGGCAAAGGTTTATGTTTAGATTTTTAAAAGCAAGAAAATATGTGCAAATACAAGACACATACAAATTCTTGAATTATTGCATTAAAAGTTTTCAAGAGGATTTATATGCAAATAAAAAAGAGGTGGAAGCTGATGATAAAAAAAAGAATTAATGAGTTGATTTTGAGAGAAAAACCAGAAAAGCAAATAAAATATTCGGAAAGTGCTGGTATAGCAAGACATCTATCTAATACACCTAAAACAAAACTATATGAGTATTATGTATGCGACAATTGTGGTTGTGAAATTAAAGTAGAAAAAAAATGGGAAGATAAAAAAGGTGGTTTGCTAATGATACCAAAGACACTTTCAAAAAAGAATAAGACATTTTGTATAGCTGTATGCTCAAAATGTTTAAACAAAGTTCTAAAAGAATTTGAAGATGAAAAATATTAGGAGGATAAAAAGTTATGGCGTTTGATTTAGATGATGATGAATTAAAGGCAACTAGAAGAATGAAAAAGCTAGATAATATGTTGAGAGTAGGAGAATATGTAAGAACAACAGATGGAAGAATTGACAAAGTAAAAAATCCTAAATTCGATGATCCACATTACATAAAATGTGAAAAAGGGCTTATACAAGAAAAAACAGAAGAGGTAAATATATGAATATTGTAGAGCCAATTAGGAGCCAAGAAAAGGTAAAAGAGATTTATACATACTTAAAAGAAAAAAACGATAGAGATGCATTATTATTCCTTTTCGGTATATATACAGGACTAAGAATTTCAGATATCTTAAAGTTTAGAGTAAGAGATTGCTATAACAAATATTACGGAATAAGAGAAAAGAAAACCAAAAAACAAAAAACATATGATTGGAATCCGCATCTAAAAAAAGAGTTAGAAAAATATATAGCTGAAAAAGATCCAGATGAATTTTTATTTAAATCCCGTAAGGGGAAAAATCAAGCTATAACAAGAGAAAGAGCTTATACAATAATAAAAACTGCTTGTAATGATTGTGGAGTATATAATGTTGGGACACATACTTTACGAAAGACGTTTGGCTTGTTTTTATACGAACAATCGGAAAAAAATATAGGTATGCTTATGGATATATTTAACCATAGCAGTGAAAATATAACGTTAAGATATATAGGAATTACACAAGAAAAAAATAATAATGTTATGAAAAAAATGCGATATTTTTAAATAAAAGAATAATGAATGTAACATAAAATAACAACGTTATATTCAAAAGATGAGAGACAGCAAATTATATATACAAATATAGATTGGTAAAATTCGCGAAATTAACAGAATATAAGATATGTTATATTGGAGGCATAAAATTGTGTGGCTTTAATGAAATTTTTAGGAGGTTATATGGAAAAGATAGAAATAAACGAGTATGTTAGAACAAAAGGCGGGAAAATTGGAATATTTAAAGGTTATAACAATAATAGAAAAAGTCAATGGGCATGCAAAGTAGAACTCCAAAATATGAAATTATGGAAATATTATGAGGAAGAAAATATAGTTAAGCATAGCAAACAATTGATTGAATTAATAGAGAATAAAGACATATTAAAGCTTAAAGCTAGTGATAGTAAAGAAGTATTTTTTATAGGAGTAGATGAGGACACATCAGATGTAAAATATGAAGAAATAATAACAGAGATAAAAAACGGTGAAAATGAATTGTTAGGAATATTAACAAGTCAACAGTTCAAGGCTGATTACTATAAAATAGGAGGAGAAGATGAGTGTTAAGGGAAAAGTAAAAAGATTAAATAAAGAAATAAAAGACTTGAAAGAAGAATTGCAAACATATCAGTTATCTAATGATAGATTAAAAAATAAAACTGATAGACTAAAAGTAGAATTGGAAGAACAAAAAGCAGATAAACAATATACAGGACAGTTAGAAAATATAGTTAAATTTGCATTAACTAATCATATAGGAAATTTAAGAGGTGGAATGCAAATAGACAGATACGGAATAGATAAAATGCAAGATTTAAGATTAAGTATAGATTATGAACCAATGCTTAACAGTTATGTAATTAAAGTAAGTTATTAGGAGGAGAATAGATATGAAAAATTTTTTTAAAATATGTACCTTAATAGTAATATTTTTAGGAGCATTATTACGGAATATTTAGGGGATATTTAAATAATCAAGAAATAGAAATAACAATAGCTGATAAATATATAAAAAGAAGTGGAAATAGCGATATTTATTTAATAATAGATACAAATAAAAATGCATATAAGATAACAGATTTATTTTTTAAATTTAAATTTAATTCAACAGATATATATAATAACTTAGAAAAAGGGAAAACATATAAGGTTAAAGTAAGTGGATTTCGAATAAAACTTTTATCTGAATATCCAAATATAAATGAAATATTAGGAGGAGAATAGAAATGAAAAAAGTAATAATAAGTTTAATAATTATAGTTTTAATAATATTAGTTGGTTGGATATTAAAAGATATAACAACACCAACAAGTAGTGCATCAGAAGACGATGGAGACAGATTCATAGTAATTGAAAATAAAAGTATTTATCAAATAGTATATGATAGAGAAACAAAAGTACAATATGCAATAAGTCGTGGAGATTACAATCAAGGAACATTTACTCTTTTAGTAGATGCAGATGGAAAACCATTATTGTATGAAGGAGAATAATGATATGAGTAATTAAGAATTAGCTGTTTTTAATACAAACGACTGGGAAAAATGTATAAGTATTATAGATAAGTATTGGAATTAAGACTATGGCACTTTTATTGTTGAAAGAGAAGATGATTCTATTATGTTAATCTTGATTACTGGTGGCTGGAGTGAAAATGAGGAAATAATAAACATTATATCTAATACAATGTTCTGGCTCTTATGGTGGCAAGAAAGTAAAAGAGGTGGATATTATAGGCTTGAAATAGTAAATAAAATTAAATATGAGAGGAGTGAATAATTATGGACGAAAAATCTAAATTATATTTTAGAAAAAGAGAAAATTGGTTTAAAGAATTGTTATATAAAATTAAAATATTAAAACCTAAATATAAAGAATTAGGAAAGATAATAGAAAAAAAGGATAGAGAGGAGTAAAACATAATGAAAGAAAAAACATGTGTATTTTATAATACTGATGATAAACATTTTAGATTGAAACTACATGAACAATATATTGGTATAATATTGGTATAAAATTGTTACAAGCAATAAATAAAAAATGTCAAGAATTGGGGTGGATATAATGATGACACCAGGGGATATAGATAAATTACAAAAAGAATGTGATTTTGAATATATGAAAGAAAATAGTATAGAAGAAGATATCAAGAAGGCAGAAGAATTAATAAAAAAATGTGATAAATGCAAACTGACAGAATGCATAAATTGTGAAATAAGTTGGACAGAGATTGCATCTATAAGAAGGATTATAGATAATTATAGAAACATATTAAAAGAGAATGAAGAATGGCAAAAAACATATCAAGAAGAAAAAGACAAACAATTTGAGATAATAAGAAAAAATCAAGAATTAGAAAAAAGATGGGATAATGATACACATAAATTGCAAAATGATTTAGATATTGCAAATGCTAAAATAGTAGAATTGCAAAAAGAGTTAAATCAAGAAAACAAAAAGTGTATGATGTTAGCAATAGAAAAACAAGATTATTTTGAAAAATATAGATATCATTTACAACAAAATGAGAGCTTAACAAAAGAATTTAGCAATGTTATTCCAGTTCAAAAAGTAAAAAACAAGATAGAAGAGATAGGCGAAAAAATAAAATATGAAGAAAATGAAAAGGTAGTAATATATCTGCATAAACAAAAGAATATTTTACAAAAGTTGCTAGAAAGCGAGGAGTGAGTTATGAACGAGGAAGAAAAGAAAGTAGTTGGAGATTATAAAAGTAAATTAGATTTATACAAATATGAGAAAAAAATTGGCTTAGGTAGAATCAACATAGATGAAAAAATATATGAAATGGAAGTAATTATAAATGTGATTGAAAGATTACAAAAAGAGAATGAAGAATACTCAAAACAATTAGATTTAGACTATGTAGATAAGAATTATATTTCAAAGAAAAAAATAGAAGATACAATAGAAGAATTGAAAGGTAAATTAGAAGACATATCCAAACGAAGAGAAAAATCAAAAACTAAAGAAGAAGAAACTGTATTATGGTGTTTAGAGATTAGAACTGATGAAAGAATAAAAACATTACAAGAATTATTATAAGTTACAAAACAAACAAAAAACAGTAAAGTTTATATAAAAAATTAAGTGAAGTTCTCAGAAACAAGTACAAAATGTATTAAATTTGAAAAAGAAAGAGGAAAACATATGAAAATACCTAAAACAGTAATAAAGAACAAACAAGAATATGAGTTTGTAAAAAGAAACAATGCAACAACGTTTCTATATAAAAATAAGAAGTACGGATACAAGGAAACATTCAGTCTGTATCAGCTAGGAGTACTAAAACAGCAGATTGAACCACCAAAACTAACAGTGCATCCAGAGAATGTAAAGATATAAATATAGGAGGTACGAATGAAGCTTAGTAAAGAAGAATACAAAGAAGCTAAAGATTGCTTAAAGAGGTACAATTATAACTGCATAAATATAATAAACATTAAGTCAGATATAATGAGCATAAGCTCAACTGTGATAGATGGCTTACCAAAAGCACCATATGGTACATCTGATAAAGTATTTAACAGTATAGTCAAAATAGAAGAAAATGCAGATTTACAAAATGCATTAAAAGAATATAAAGCAGTTGTACAAGCATTACAGTTGGTTAATAAGGACAGTAAATACATATTTGAAGAAATGTATATTAAGTCGAGAAATAAATGGGACATCATAAGAGAATTAAACATATCAGAAGAAACATATAAAAGGAGACATAGAAAACTTATATATACTACATATGAGGAATTAAAAAAATTGACCCTAAATTGACCTTTTTTTCATAAAAAACCATGTTATAATTGTATCGTGGATAGATGAAGAGACTATATAAACTAAAAGGACTAACAAAAAATTGCCTCTTTTTACATATTTCGACAACATTTTTATTTTTTGTGATATAATTCCTTTATACGAGGAGGAAGTTATATGAAAGAAAACAAAATAATAGGAATTTGTTGCTTAATTATATCAGTTATATGTCTTATTGGTGCTTACTATTTTAAGGTTTTTGAACATGAATTTTTATGGAATTTAGCTTTAGGGATAGCTACAGGAGCTATCTTAAGCATGGTAATTGCTATTATAACATTTTTTTTGCAAAAAAAAGAAAGAATAACAGAATTAAAAGCTGATATAAAAGAAGAAATAGAAAAATATACAAGGATATTAGATTCATTTGAGTACATATATTTCGAAGATAAACTAGAAGAAGAAATAAAAGAGCTGGAATTTAATAAGGTTAATGAAACATGGAAAAATAATTTTATTGAAAGCAATAAACAGCTAGAAAAAATAAATAAAAAGAAATTAATATGTTTAGGACAGTTGAATATAGAATATCTAAGTAAAAAAATAGAAGAGCTTAGCAAACTTGATAAAAGAATAGGATTTGATAGATTTGAGTTTACAAAAAATAAAATTAAAGAAGTGAATCAGAATACTGTGTTTATGAATTTTAATAAAGTTCTCGAAGAAAGACACTATAAAAATATCCAAAATATCATGTTTGAATGTAGAGATGATGATGGTAAAAAAATTGATAAAGATATAAAGATCGAAAATGGAGATATATATCCTACAAATATAGAAAATGTTATCCTAGAGGGACTTGAAGATATTGAAATTAAAATGATATAAATAAGAGCTTATCAAAAAGATAGGCTCTATTATTTTACAAGAAATGGCGACCAAAAAAGAATTATACTTTGATGCATATAAGAAGTTTGAAAATAAATGCATCAAGTTAGAGGAGGAAAATTAAATGGATTTTGGTAGAGTAATACAATTATTAAAAGCAGGCCAAAGAGTACAAAGACAAGGGTGGAATGGTAAAAATCAATATATAGAATTAGCAACAAATATAAGTTATAAAAATGCTAATAATGAAATAGTGAATGCAGAGCATGATGCAATAGAAAATAAAGCAATAGCATTTGTTGGAACATCAGGTGTTCAATTAGGGTGGCTAGCAAGTCAAGCTGATATGTTGGCAGAAGATTGGAAAATAGTTGAAAATTAGTTATTAACGGATACTAGATAAATTAATATAAATAATTCCAAAATCCTTATTTATCCTTTGGTAATTCATATAAAATGTAAGGCGATTCTAGTTTAAGCTTTACCCTTTTGTGCATTAGAAAATACAAATAGAAATGTACTAAGCTTTTAAGGTAGTAGGCTAAAATGTACTACCTTATATAGTAAGCAGTGATATAACATAAAATGCGAGTTAATAGAAAGTAAAGATGTTAGACATCTCTGAATATTAATAAGTATATATTTTATAATTATATCATTGCTTAGTGTATGTAAAAATACGAATGAGGAGTTGCTGTAATTTGGTTAATTACAACAGATAGTCAAGTTATGCAAGAAAAGTTTAATTTTTTTAATTGTATGAAATATAGATGTGAACAATGCAAATATAACAGTAGGTGTGAAAAAGAAGAAATAAACTATGAAAAAATACATAACAAAGTGGCAAATATAAAAGCAAATAGTTTAAATAAAAAGTAGGTGTTTAATGTGCAGTTTTATAATGAGAATATTGGAGAAGAAAAACTAAAACAAGAATATTTACAAGCTAATTCTAGATGTAAATATAAGACGCCAGATGAATTGCAAGCTAGAGTAGAAGAATATTTTGGTATGGCTTTTCAAGAACATAGGCCATATACCATATCTGGACTAGCCATATATTTAGGATTGTCTACCGAAACATTAAGAAGATACGAAAAATTATATGGTGATACTGAATATGCAGAAATAATCAAGGTTGCCAAACAACGAGTTGAAGAATACGCAGAAAAATCTTTATATGATTCAGGAAAAACATCTGGAGCTAAATTTGTTTTAGAGAATAATTTTGGGTGGTCTAGTAAGCAAGACGTAAACTTATCTGGGGAGATAACTGAAAAGGTTGTAAAATTAGAAGATGTATTATGATTAAGATAACAGCTGATTTTTTAATAGATAGAAGAAAGATTCAATGGGATACCCATCATGACATAAAAAAAGATGATAGGTTTGTTTTAGGCGTTGCTTATGAATTGACACATAATGAAACTTTAAGGGAAGAGATAATTGATAACCCAGAAAAATTAATAGAACTATGTTTTACTGTTGTTGATAAGGAAAAGAAGGTAGTTCCTTTTTTTCTGAATGAAGTTCAACATGAGTTTATAAATATTCTGAATAAGGCCATAGAAGATTACGAGCAAGGGTTGATTACATCAATATCATTGCTAGTATTAAAGGGAAGACAACAAGGTTTTACAACATTAATAACTGCGTATCAACTA
Source organism: uncultured Clostridia bacterium (assembly GCA_934130025.1). Taxonomy (GTDB): domain Bacteria; phylum Bacillota; class Clostridia; order TANB77; family CAG-508; genus CAG-245. Next base: position 23,684 of record CAKOXG010000010.1, on the reverse strand, counting down.
GCAGCTACTATAACGAGACATAATTTTGAAGGTTTAACACTAGCTGACAAGAGTAGTAATACAGAGGCTATTTTTCAAAATAAGGCTAAATTTATATATAATAGATTACCAGAAATGATTAAGCCCACTGAAAAATATAACTCAAAGAGACAGTTATTGTTTGAAAAATTAAATAGTAGTTGGAGTGTTGATACTGCAACTAAAGAAGTTGGTCGTTCAAGGACAATCAACTTCTTTCATGGCTCTGAATGTGCGTTTTGGAAAGATGGAATATCAAGGATACAAGCGTCTTTAGGAGAAACATTTACACAAAATGCAATAAAAATATATGAAACTACTGCAAATGGTTTCAATGATTATAGAGAAATGTGGAAATCAGGACAGCATATAAATTGTTTCTTTGAATGGTGGAAAACAAGAGAATACAGATTGAACTTTGAAACCAAAAATATGAGGACTAAGTTCTTAAATGATATTGATAGAAAGAAAGGTATATGGATATATGACAGGTTAAGATGGCTAAGAGATGAAAAAGTATTAGATGAAAATCAATTATACTGGTACTATAAAAAATATCAAGGGTATATAGATAAAGAAGTAATTAAACAAGAGTATCCTTGTACGCCAGATGAAGCTTTTATTGCTTCTGGAAAATGTTATTTTAACACAGAAACAGTAATAAAACGAATTGATCAGTTAGAACACCAAGAAAACAATGGAATACTGGATGTAGGATATTTTAAATATGACTTGGTTGTAAAGAATAACAAAAAGAAAATTATAAATATCCGATGGATTAGTGATAAAGGTGGATTTATAAAGATATATAAGAAACCTAATAAAGGTGTTCCATATGTACTAGGTGGAGATACTGCAGGAGACGGTTCAGATAATTTTACTGGTGTTGTGATAGATAACACTAATGGAAAGACTGTAGCGGTATTGAAACATGAAAAAGACGAAACATTTTATACAAGGCAAATGTATTGTTTAGGAATTTACTATAATACTGCATTAATAGGAATAGAAACTAATTTTAGTACGTATCCGAATAAAGTATTAGAGGAAGAATATGAATATCCTAATTTGTATGTAAGAGAAAAAGAAGATGATTATACAGGCAAATTAGAGAAAAGGTATGGATTTAGAACCGATAGAAATACAAGACCACTAATACTTGCAGAATTGCAAAGAATAATAAATGAAGAGCCAGAGTCGATAACAGATATTGAAATATTTAAAGAGGCTCTTACATTTGTTAAGAATGAAAAAGGCAGACCAGAAGCACAAGAAGGTAGCCATGATGATTTAGTTATGGGAACAGCTATTACATATTACATAAGGGATCAACAAAAAACAAGGGTAGAAAATACTCAAAGTGTAGTGAATGAAAATGTATTTTATAGTTTTGACAATGATAAGAAGTTTAAAGAAGATTATGGAGAGACTATAGAAGTTATATAAAATGAAGAAGGAGAACGTCAATGGAAGTGTTGTTAGTGTTAGTTAATGGCTTTTTTATGCTGTTAGCTTTTTATTTAGGAAAACATGATAAAGAAGATTTAAATCCAATAAGATACATAGAAAATGTGCAAGATAAAGTAGAAGAACACAAAGAAAAAGTTATAGAAAGAGAATATAAAAAAGAACAGGAAGCTCAAGAAAAAGCAGAAATATATAACATAGACCACTATGATGGGACAAGCATAGGACAAAAAGATATTTAGCATTAAAGGAGTAAGTTATGGATTTAAAGGAATTGAAAGAAACGGAAGTATGGCAGCTATACCAAAGAGGCAAGTCGTATCTATATATGATGAATGTATATTCTGATACGGATAAAAATCACAGAATGTATAATGGTAATCAATGGGAAGGTCTTAAAATAAAGAGTATAGAGCCAGTACAACTTAATTTTATAAAACCAGTGGTTAAATATAAGGTTGCTGTAATTAATCAAAACTTATGGGGGATTGTATATAATCCAGATAATTTTGAAGAGGATTTTAGAGACACAGCAAGCCAACTATGTAAGTTACTAAACTTAAAGGCAGCTAACATATGGGAAAAGGATAGAATGGATATCAAAATAAGAAAGATATCTAAAGAGGCTGCAATAAATGATGAAGCTCCAATGTATTTGAGATATGATAATGATAAAAAAATGCCAATATCTGAAAAAATAAGCAAAAATGATATTTACTATGGAGATGAGAATAATAGTGAGATTCAAACTCAGCCATATATTTTAATTAGACAAAGAAAGTCTGTAATTGAAGCGAGAAATCTTGCAGCATCAGAAGGTGTACCAAAAGAAGAGCTAGAAAAAATAATTGGAGATAACCAAACTTGGGAAGAAGCTGGAGATCAAGCTAAGTATGAAGTTGATGACAAGGTTACAATTATAACTAAGTTTTATAAGAATAATGGCAAAGTATATTATACTATGGCGACAAGGTATTTAGATATTATAAAAGACGAAAATAGTGGTTTAACGAGATATCCTATTGCCCATATGCTATGGGAAGATAAAGAAGGCTCGGCTAGAGGAGAAGGAGAAGTTAGAAATTTAATTGCAAATCAGATAGAAGTTAATAAAACTCTAATGAGAAGAGCCTTGGTGGCAAAACAGACCGCATATCCTCAAAAAATTGTTAATGTTGATGCAATAGAGAACCCTAGTGCTGTTGATACCGTTGGAGGAACTATTAAAGTAAAAGGAAAACAAGTTGAAGACGTAAAGAAAATGTTTGCCATCACACAACCTATGCAAATGAGTTCAGATGTCGAGTTATTACAAAATGATTTAATAAAAACAACAAGGGAACTTGCAGGTGCTGGAGATATTACAACTGGGGCAGTAAATCCAGAAACTGCATCTGGTAAAGCAATACTAGCAATTCAGAATGCATCACAGCAACCTCTTGTTGAACAAATGGCTTCATTAAAAGATTTTATAGAACAAATATCATTAATTTGGCTTGATATGATTATTACATACAACCCTAATGGATTGATATTACAGGATAAAAGTATAAATCAGATAACTGGAGAAGAAACTATAACTCCTATAAAAGTAAATGAAGAGGCACTAACAAAACTAAAGGCTTCAGTTAAAATTGATATAACTCCAATTTCTGCATATGATAAATATGCACAAGAGCTTAGCATGGAAAATCTGCTTAAGGGTGGTTGGTTTAGTCCACAAAAAATAGGTCAATTAGAAACTTATGTTGAGGCATTACCAGACAATAGTACAATGCCGAAACAACAATTACTAGAACTGATAAAGAAAGTAAAGGCAAAACAAGAATATATAGCACAAATACAGGCACAAATGCAGATGCAGACTCAAAGAGCAAATCAATTTTTGCAAAATGATCCAGATGCACAAGCTTCGCAGATGGCAGAGGCACAACAAAGAATTGATAGTCAATATAATTCAAATTAAGTTTCTCAATAATTTAGTAAAGTTATTAAAGGCACACACATATGTGTCTATTTTTTATGCCCAAAACTGCTGAATGGCTTAAAAGGAATGTAGGAATTAACAGTCGACAGACTTTAAATGGAGAAAAAAATGGGAAATGAAGAAGAAAACAACTTAAACGTTGTAAATCAAAATGAGGTAGCACCAACTACTGATGAAAATACTGTTACACAAACAGCAGAAGAAAATGTGGAAGGAGCTAACATTGCCACTAATGCAGATAATACGAATGTTAGTGAATTTGCTAATAAAGAAACTGCAAAGGAAAAAATGTTTACACAAGAGCAAGTCAACAAAATAGTACAAGAAAGAGTTAGACGTGCAAAAAATGATGATGAGGCTAAATACAGAGAATTACAAAATGTTTTAAATGCTGGTTTAGGAACTAATTCTGTTGAAGAATCAACGGAAAAATTAAAGCAGTTTTATAAAGAACAAGGAGTAAATATTCCAGAATTGCCTCAATACGATGAGCGAGATGTGGAAACGTTGGCTAAGTCAGACGCATCTAGAATTATAGATTGTGGATATGACGAAATAGTCGATGTTGTTGATCAGCTTGCTTCAAAAGGTGTAGATAAAATGACTACACGTGAAAAATACTTATTTAGAGAATTAGCAAATGAAAGAAAAAATCAAGAAGCTATTAAAGAGCTAAAAAGTATAGGAGTTGGAGATGAAATTTTAACTGATAGCGATTTTAAAGATTTTGCTAACAAGTTTGATCCATCTAGGACAACGACAAAAGAAATATATGAAATGTATAAGAAAATGCTTCCACCAAAAGAAGCACCAAAACCAATAGCGTCAATGAAAAACAGTGATAGTTCGGCAGATGTAATTAAAGACTTTTACACCAAAGATGAGGCTTCTAAGTTTACTAGAGCCGATTTTGATAAAAATCCAAAATTATTTAAAGCTGTATGTGATTCAATGTCTCGTTGGTAATTTTTTATTTAGGAGGAATTATAAATGTCAGTAGTAAACTTTATTCAAACTATATGGTCAAAGAAAATTCAAGATGACCTAGAATTAAAACTAAAATTAATAAAAAACTGTACAAGAGAGTACGAAGGGGATTGCAAATATGCCCAAACTGTTAAAATCTTAGGAGTGGGAGATCCAACTGTAAGTGGATATCAAGGTGTAGTTGACTATGAAGATATGTCAGATTCAAGTCAATTATTAACAATAGCATTTGCTGAATATTTCTCTTTTGCTGTAAAAGATATTGACAAAGCTCAATCTGTACCAGGATTACCAGAAAAATATCAGCAAAAAGCTACATCAAAGTTAGCTCAAAGAAGAGAAATAAATCTTGGAAGATTAGTTGCTGGAAAATGTATAACAACTATAAGTGAGGCTTCTGCTACATACGCAAAAACACAAGACACAGATATAAAAACTTTTAAAGATTATTTCGTACAAAAAAATATAAATGGAAAAACGATATATCAAAGAGTTGCAAAACCGGTTAAAGCGGATATAGCAAACTACTATGAAATAACAAAGGCTACTTATGAAAATGGAGCCAAAAATATAACAACTGCTGCAGCTAAAACGCAAACAGGAGTTAAAACAGCAATTGATGATGCAATAGTTGCATTAAGACAAAGAAACTTTGATGTTGGAGGAGTTATAGAAATAGATCCAGCAACATATTCAACATTTAAGAATAACTTAGTTGAACTATCTACAAATAACCCAGAATTAATAAGAAAAGGTATTGTAGGTATGTATGATAACTTTGAAGTTGTAATGTCAAACGCAATATACAATGACGGAGCTAACAGATTCTGTATTGTCAGAAGTAAAACCGCTATTGCGTTTGCTGGACAAATTAATGAGGTTGAAAGTCTAAGACTACAAAATGCATTCTCAGATGGTATCAGAGGTTTAGATACTTATGGAATGAAGATTATAGCACAAGACGAATTACAATGTGTTAAGATTCCTGCGTAGAAAAATAAGTAAAAAAGGGCTAAATTGGCCCTTTTATATATGTCTATAATAGTTATATGTAGTGCAATTCTACAAATAGACGGAAAGAGAGAAAAAAGAATGAAGAAGTATTATGTAGAAAAACCAGAGCTGAAACCTTATGAAGGGATAATTATAAATAAAAATACAAAGCTAGAGTATAAAAATGATATGGTAGAGCAAAAGCTAGAAAACTTAAAATTTGTTTCTAAGTTCGTAAAAGATACTAAAAGATACAAAACAACGAGTATAGTGGAAATAAATCTTGAAGAAGGCGAAGTGCTTCTTTTAGAGGAAGAAGGAAGAGGATATTTCTTACCAGCAGATAGTACTCCGGTAGAAGAAATTGATGAAGCAATAAATGATTATAAATCATTAAAAGAGGCATTAACTGGCAAGGAGGAATAGTTATGACACTCTGGGATTTTAAGCAAAGAGTATTAAGACTTATTGAAGAAATTGACGTTGATAAAAAGGAACTAACTGATGATCCAGATATATCAAATAAATTTAATACAGTAACTAACCAGTTAATGTTTGAATTGTTCAGATATAAAGGAATTATTGTAAAAGATACTGTAAATGTTACTGAAAATGAAGAATGTATATTGAATGAGGAGTATTCGGATTTTTATCAATTAAAGATAATAAAAGGCGTTGAATATAATATTGATGACAATATAGTAACTTTTTTGGAAGATGGTAAAGCGACTATATATTATTATAAGTATCCAAAAGCTATCACAAAAGATACAGAGGATACTTATAAGTTTGAATTAGCAACAGAAGTATTAGAATGTATGGTTTATGGTGTTGCTGCAGATATATTAAAAAGTGATGTATCAAGTAACTATGGACAAGTATATGCACAAAGATACTCTGAATTAAAACAAATGCTTGATCCAAGACAGTCACAGGGAAGTGTATATATAGATGGAGGAATCTAATGTCGATAGAAAGTGGAGACTTAATAACAAGAATATATAGTAATTTTAGAGGAGTAGACTTTTCAAATCACGAGGTTAGTCAATATAGGAGTCCAGATTCTAAGAATATATGGAAAAATTATAAAAAACTAGGAAAATGTATAGAAAGTAGACCAGATATAGAATTGTTTAGAAACTTTAATAATACTATATTTGGAATGTTTTTTTATACTGTTAATACTGTAGAACATATGATTATTCATTGTGGTACTAGCTTGTATGATTATAATATGAATACAAAGGAACAGAAAACAATAAAAGCTACTGGAATGAATCCGAAGAAAAGCCAAAGTTTTATATACAATAATATTTTGTATATAAAAGATGGAATAAATTACCTTGAGTACAATGGAGAAGAATGTAAGACGGTAGAAGGATATATTCCAACAACTTCAATTTCAAGAAAACCAGAAGGTGGAGGAACGCAATACCAAGATATAAATCTACTTACAGGTTATAGAAAAAATACATTCTGTGCAGATGGGACGAGCAAAGAATATTATTTAGATACAACTGAAATTGAAAACGGAAAAACTAGATGTTGGATAGATGGAGTAGAAACAAAAGCTTTTACAGTAAATACATTGAAAGGTTGTATTACATTTACAACTGCACCTAATGAGCCTAATACAGACGGACAAGATAATGTAATAATACAGTTCTGTAAAACTATACCGGGATATAGAGAAAGAATTACTAAATGTACAATATTAGAGCCTTTTGATAACCGTGTATTTTTTGCGGGAAATCAAGATTATCCAAATACATTGTTTCACAGTTCACTTGAAAACCCTCGTTACGTATCTGATACAGATTATTATGAAGAAGGATTAGATAGTGCTAATATTAGAGCGTTGGTAGCTGGAAATAATGCTTTATGGGTATTTAAAGAGCCTTCACAAGCTAATACTACAGTCTTTTATCATACGCCAGCAACATATGATACTGGTAAAGCATATCCAAGTACCCATTCGAGTATATCAACAGGTTGCGTGGCAACAGGGCTCAATTTTAATGATGATATTGTTCTTTTTTCAGATAGAGGAATGGAAGGAATAAGTAGTGATGTAACAACAGAACAGGTTCTACAACATCGTTCTTCATTAGTAGATAGTAAACTATTACAAGAAGAGAATTATAAAAATTTAATCGTACAAGAATATGATGGGTATCTGTTAGTAATAGTTGATAACCATATATATTTAGCTAATTCAAGGGATAAGTTTACGCTAGATAATCATGTAGAATATGAATGGTTTTATTGGGAGTTAAATAAAATAATTACTTATGCTACTGTGAAAAATGGAATTTTATATTTGTGTAGTGATGATGGTATATATACATTGACTAAAGTAAATACAAGTATAGAAGCATATTGGTGTACTTGTCAGGACTCTTTTGATACAGAGCAATATCAAAAAATAACTAATAAGAAAGGCTGTGTACTAAATATAGATGGAGACGAAATTTCGCTATATGTACGAACAGATAATAATGAATTTGAAAAAATAGAGGATTATAAAAATACAAAAGGATATATAATACCAAGAATTAAACAGAAAAAATGGAAAGAAATACAGTTTAAATTTATGAGTAATGTACCATTCAGCATTTATGATTTTACAATACAAAGTTATATTGGAAGTTTTGTAAAAAGATAGGAGATAAAGATGGCAGAAGATTATATAAAAATGGCAGAAGATTATGTGAATAATTATACAAAGAATCCAGGACTATTAAGTGATGTAAATTATAATGATTCTAGGTTGACCGATATAAAAAATGAGCAACAGCAAAAAGAAAATGAGTTAGCAAATGATTATAATCAAATGATAAATAGTTCTGATAAATTTTATCAAGACCAAATTCAAGCTTCAAAAGATTATGCAAAACAACAAGAAGATTTACAAAATAAAAAGACACAACAAACTATTGATGTAATAAATCAAAATAAGGATAAAACACAAAAGGATTATATAAAAGAACAAAAAGGTGCATATGCAGATTATAAAAAGCAAATAGATCCATATAGTGTAAATGCTGAAAACTTAGCTTCAAATGGTCTTTCAAATAGTGGATATAGTGAAACAGCTAAAGTTAGTATGTATAACACGTATCAAAATAGAGTCGCTACAGCAAGAGAAACATTAAATTCAGCTATATTAAATTATGACAATGCAATTAAAGAAGCACAGCTAACTAATAATACAACACTTGCAGAGATTGCAGCTGATGCTCTAAAAAATCAACAAGAATTAGCTCTGCAAGGTTTTCAATATAAAAACACTTTAATTCAAACCAAACAACAGCAATTACAAGAATTAGGTGTTAGATATGATAATAAGTATCAAAATACATTATCACAGATAAATAGTGAGCTATCTTCAAAACGTGAATTATTTAATACATTAGCAAGTTTATTAACACAAAGAAAACAATTAGAAGAAAATATAAGACAGGCTAATGCAGAAATGCAATATAAACGTCAACAATTAGCATATCAAAAAGAGAGAGACAGAATTTCGGATGCACAATGGCAAAAAGAATATGATGCTAAATATGCATATATGCTACAAAATTCATCGAATACTGTATCTAAAGGAAGTATAAAAGAGCAGGTGCCAACCTCTGCTGAGGAGGTATTAAAGAAAATGACTGTACTTCAAGGACCGGGACTTAAAAATAACATTAAAGATGGATATAGTGGAAAAACATTCAATTCGCCAGAAGCTTTATTAGCTTATTATGGTTACGGTATAAAATAGGAGGCTAAAATGGCTTTTTTTAAATTAAGTGATTTATCGGAGAAAGAAAAGAAAAAATATTTACAATCAATAGAAGACCAGGTAAATGAAAGATTAAATTCTAGGAATAGCCTCGAGAAAGAGGCAAATGACAATTTTAATAATATATTTAACTCTAAGTACGGACAAAACAATAATATAAATGTTGGTAATACAAATGATTGGGCTACTTCTAAAATAAAAGAAAAAAATTCAGCAGATAATTTACTAGCACCAGTAGAAACAAAAATTAATGAGGATTTGTATAAAAATGATTTAAAGAACTCAGCTCAACAGTACTATGATAATAGTAATATATCTTATAAAAACAAAAACATATTTGAAGACATCTTAGGTATAGGAGAAAACCTTGTAAGAGGTGCATCAAGTGGATTAAAACAGACAATGAACTATGCTACAGCTGTAAATAAGGGATATAAAGGATATAATGATATTACGAATAAATTGGCCAGAGCTAAATACTTATCAACTCAGATACAAGATAGAAAAGAAGAAGATTTAAATAAGAATTTCATAGAAGAAGCAGTGAATAATAGCATTCAAAAAGACAATGAAGCTGTGTCAAAAAATATAAATTCTATGAGTGGAAAAGTAACTCAAAAGTTATCAGAATTAGCACCTTCTATTGGTCAAATGGGAGTAGGAGCTGTTTTAAGTAGTGTAAACCCAGCATTAGGAACAGGATATTTTTATTCTAGTGCAGCAGGTGGGTATTTAGATGATGCAAAATCAAGAGGAATGAATGAAAAACAAGCACTAGTGTATTCATCTGTGCTAGGAGGATTAGAAGCAGCAACCGAAGAAGTAGGAATTAGAAACTTTGAAAAAGCTGGAGCAGGAGTCAAGGCTTTGTTATCTGGTGCTGGAAAAAAAGGTGCAAAAACTGCCGTTGAAAATATAGCCAAGAAAGAAATTGCAACATCAGTAAAAGATGTATTAAAAAATTACGGAATAGGTATTGCAGATAACTTTATTCAAGAAGCTATTATGGATCCATTGCAAGAAGTTTCTGCGACTGCTGTGGCAGGGAAAGAAAAGGCAGATTGGTCAGGAATGGGACAGAAAATGTTGCAAGATGGAATTAATGGAGGACTGGTTGCTGCTATAGTTGGAGGAGCAAATTTAGGAATAAATTCTTGTATTGGAATTGTTGACAAGAATAATAATGGTCAAAATGTTTCACAGACAGAATATAAACAAGCACTTCAAGATGCACAAGAAGCGGGAATAGATATACAGCAGAATATAAAAGATAAAATAAATGAGCAAATGAATAATTTAAACAATCAAGAAGGTAAGGTAAACACAGATAATCTTTTAAATAGAGAGTCTGTACAAGATATAGTAAATAATAGTCAATTGCAACAGAATAATAATACAAATAAATCAGTAGTAAAAGACTTTAATGAAAGTGCCAAAAGATATAATATAGATTATAACAATGAGGATTTAAAAGAAATAAATCAAATGTATAATAAAAGAGGAATAACAACATACTTTGATGAGAATACTTTTAAAAATAATAAAGATGTATTTTCAATATGGAAACCTACATATGACGAAAATGGAAATATATCTGGCAGAGAAGTTGTATTTAATCCTAATTCACAGGATACAAAAACAAGAGTACAAGAACTTGCAATACATGAGCTAGGGCATGATTTAGAGTTAAATGAAGTACAGAATATGATACTAAAAGATGCAAGTAGAAAAGAAAATTGGGAGAATGCAAGGAAATCTTTAGAAGACACATATAAACAAGCGTATGAAAACGATGGAATACAAATATCAAAAGAGGACTTTAATAAAATTGTTGATGAAGAAGCAACAATGAGTATTTTGCAAAGAGAACTTGGAAGTCAGGAATATGTAAATAGACTTGTAAACCAAAATCAATCTATTGCTAAGAAGATATATAACTGGGTAATAGATAAATTAAATAAGTTTACTGGCGGAAAAAATGAAAAGATATTTTGGACTGATATAAGAAATAAGTTTGAAACAGCATATAATCAAGAGTTTAATAAAAATGATAGTGATTTAAGATATTCTATTGCTGGTAAAGAAGCATTGAAAAATATAAAAGACCAACAAGTAAGTAAAGAAGCATATAATAGTTATAATAAAGCAAAGCAAATGGCAAAAAATAAAGAAATTAATGAAAAAATATTTAAAGAGACAGGTTGGTATAAAGATAAAGTCACAGGAAAAATGAAATTCAATTTTTCTGATAAAAATATGAAAATAGTAGACAAAAACTATAAAGTTGGCCAAGAATTTAAGTTAAAGGATATTCTTGTTCATGACACTTTGTTTGAAATGTATCCTCAATTAAAAGACTATAAAGTAAAGATTGAAGATATGAACTCCAATAAATCTAAATCTAATAGTAAATTAAATGGAAGATATAATAGACTGACAAATGAATTGACTATAGATATTAATAGATTTAATAATATATCTAATGCAGAAGGAACATTAATTCATGAGATACAACATGCAATTCAGCAAATAGAAGGTTTTGCTGGGGGAACTTCTACAAAATTCGGAAAAGAAAAATATAAAAATAATCCTGGAGAGATTGAAGCTAGAGACACATCTGCTAGAATGATACAAGAAAAATACAACCAAAAAGATTTAATTAACAGTATGCCTAAATCAGCAAATGCTGATACAACTATACTTGAAAAAATGAAAATTGGGTTGTATAATTACCTAAGTAATATTAGTAATGAGGAGATATCTAATGAATTTAATGAAAGCAATAAAAAGAAAAATTCATCAAATACTAGTGAAAATAACGGATTGGTATTGGGAGGAATAAAAGAAAATAATGTAGAATCTGAAAATAATTCAGGTTCTTTTTCTTTGCTCGAAAACAAACAGAAACAATTAAATATTATTCAAAAAAATAATAAGATGCAAGATGATTATCATACTGGAATAAGAAATATAGAAGATATTAAGACTTTTGAAGAAGCCATACATGATAACGAAAGTTTTGTTTATGGAGATTATTCTTTTGAAGATGCACAGAAAGATTTGGAGAGAGGTAAAGTAACAGTTTATTCGAGTAAGCCAATTACTCAAGGCGGATTCGTATCAACTTCAAAGAATATGGCACAAGATTATGCGGGGAATGGAAAAATATATTCTAAAGAAGTTGGTATAAATGATGTCGCATGGATAAATGGAGATGAAGGTCAGTATGCAAATATTAATCAAAAATATGCTGCACCAACGAAAAACTGGCAACAATTCGTGGAAAATAACTATCAACAGCAAGGAACAGGAAAAAACTTAAAAGAATATAAATTGGCAATAGAGAAAGTTCAAAAAAATAATAGAAAAGCTATTAACAGTTCTTCAAATACAAAAAATTATGTGGAAAATAGTTTAAATATACCAACAAGAGAATATTTTGAAGACAAGAAAATGCAAGATTTATTAACTGATGAAGATTATAAGGTTATTAACGATATATATGAAAAAGAAGGAAAAACAGATATAGCAACGAAACAGGAAAAAGGTAATTATTTAGAAAAGTATGAAGGTGATACAGAGTCTCATGATGACTTTTCAAACACGAAAAGATATATTGAAAACAATTTGAATGTACCAACAAAAGAATATTTCGAAAACAAGAAAAGTCAGGAGTTGTTGACTGATGAAGATTATGCTATTCTTAATGACATATATGAAAAAGAAGGAAGAACAGAGATATTAACAAGTAAGAAAAAAGATAATATCTTAGGAAAATATGAAAATAATACAGCCTCTATTGATGACTTTTCAAATACAAAAAAATATATTGAAAACAATCTGAATGTACCAACAAAAGAATTTTTTGAAAACAAGATAAAACAAGATTTGTTAACTTATGAAGACTATGCTGTTCTTAATGACATATACGAAAAAGAAGGAGAAACTAAGATATTAACGGAAAAGAAAAAAGCTAATATCTTAGAAAAGTATGTAAATGATAAATACAAATTTAAAGACAGTTTTGATGAATTAGCACAGAAATTCATTAATAAAGGCCACTATATAGATAAGTTATCTAAGGAGGCGAAAAACCCAGAATTAAAGTATGTATATGATAGAAATCTAAATTCATTTGCGGAAGGACAATATGAAATTGGTGTGGCGCAAACAAACAATGAAGGAAAGAAAATAGGTAAATCTATTAATGAAATTTGGGAGCCTATAGAAAAACAAAATCTAACTAAAGAGTTTAGCGAATACTTATTACACAAACATAATATTGATAGAAGCGAAAGAAATAAATATGTGTTTGGCTCGGAAATTGGTCCAGCTGAGTCTACAGCAATAGCAATGGAATTAGAGCAAAAGCATCCAGAATTTAAAGAATATGCAAAAGATATTAAGAAATTTAATCACAATAATTTACAATGCTTAGTTGATGCAGGCTTATTAAGTAATGATATGGTTAAATATCTCGAAGCAATGTATCCAAACTATGTAACTATTTCTAGAGACTTGCAAGACAGCACATATGCAGGAGATAAAAATAAAACTGGTGTAAATGCTCCAATAAAAAATGCAACTGGAGGCAATGCAGATATACAACCTTTGAAAGAGACTATGGCACAACAGGCAATAAAAATAAAAAGATTAATAAATCAAAACATGCTAGGACAAGAACTTGCAAAAACATTGAAAAATTCGCATGTGGAGCAAGAAGGCTCAATTCAATTATCTCCAACAATGTTATTTGGATTAGATACATTGATTGATACAGATACAAAGGGTAATAAGTATTATACTTATTTTGAAAATGGCGAATTGCAAAAGCTAAAAATAGATGACAATTTATACGAAAGTTTAAAGCCGACAGAAAGAAGCAGGTTGGAAGAAACATTGCCAGTAAAGGCATTGCAAAAAGTAACAAGTTTGCATAGAAGTGTTTTAACTTCGAGTAACCCAATCTTTATAGTTACAAACTTTTTTAAAGATTTTCAAGATGGAATGTTTAATTCAAAATACAGTAGCAAATTTGTAAAGAATTATGGGAAAGCTCTAAATGAGATTATGACAAAAGGCGAATATTATGAAACATATATGGCAAATGGAGGAATGACAAATACTTATTTTGACTATAATGAGGGTATAAAGAAACAACCAAATAAATTTGTAGAAAAAATAAGAAATGCAAATGAAATTGTAGAACAACTTCCAAGAATGTCTGAATTTATTTCTACACTAGAAGATGGAAAAAGCTTAAATGAGGCTTTGTATAATGCTGCGGAAATAACTACTAATTTTAAACGTGGAGGAGATATAACAAAAGCCATAAATAGAAATGGCGTTAACTTTTTAAATGCATCTATACAAGGACTGGATAAACAATTTAGAAATTTTTCGGAACAAAAAGGAGCAAAAGGATATGTAAATCTATTAGTTAAAGCAACACTTATGGGCGTTGTACCATCGATTTTAAATCATATATTGTTAGATGATGATAAGGACTATGAAAAATTACCCGAAAGTACAAAAGATTTATATTACTTGTTTAAAACTGGAGAAGGGAAGTTTATAAGAATACCTAAAGGAAGAGTGCTAAGTGTATTCGGAGCTGCAGCAAGGAGAACATTAGAATCTATAGAAGGTAATGAAGATGCATGGAAAGGATTTAAGGATACTGTAATAAACCAGGTAGCACCAAACAATCCATTAGAAGATAATATATTAGCACCTATAATGCAAGTTAAAAATAATAAAACATGGTATGGAAGTGATCTAGTATCAAGTAGACTGCAAAAAGAATTGCCTAAAAACCAATATGATGAAACTACAGATGAATTTAGTAAATGGCTTGGTAGTAAAATTAATGCTAGTCCAAAGAAAATAAATTATCTAATAGACCAGTACTCAGGTGGTGTAGGAGACGTTCTTCTACCTATGATTACACCACAAGCAAAACAGAATGTATTTAAAGATAAATTTACAACTGATAGTGTCTTGAAAAATAAATATGTAAGTAAATTTTATGAAACTTTGGAGAAGCAAAATCAAATTGCAAATGATCCATTGGCAACAGATGAAGATGAAATCCAGCTTAAGTATTTAAATAATACCTCAAAAGAAATGGGAAAATTGTATAAAGAAAAGCGTAATGTACAAATGAGCAATATTTCAAATAAGGAAAAGACTGCTAAAGTTAGAGAGATTCAAGAAAAGATTAATGAACTAGCAGAAAGTAGTTTGCAAAATTATACAAATTTCAAAAAAACTCAAAATTCGGCTAAAATTGGAGACCAAGAGTATTATAAGAATGGTAGTGGAGAATGGACTTCAATGAATGAAGAGACTAAACAAAAGAATAGCAATATATCAACGGAGACTTATTCTGACTACAAACAAAAAGTGTACCAGGAAACTCAAAAACAAAGAGCCAATGGAAACCTTAATAAAAATCAGAGTTTAAAGCAAAAAGATAAAATACAAATATTATTAAATTCAAAATATAGTGATAAAGAAAAGAAAGCTCTATATTCGACGTATATTAAGAATGAACAAGACACAGAATATGAAATAATGAATTATGCAAATACAGATATTGATGAGTATTTAAAATACAAACAACAAGGATTTGATAGTGACTATGCAGATAATGGAACTATAAATGGAAAAGCAATAAGTGGTAGTAAACAAAGAAAAGTATATGAATATATTAATTCGGCTAAAATGACTTATGAACAGAAATTGTTACTTCTAGGAATGCAGTACAAATTAACATCTGGAGAAAGAAGTACGTTAGCAAAATATGTTGATACTTTAGATATAACATCTGATGAAAAATTAAAAGCATATAAGAAGATAAAAGGCTTTACAGTCTACAAAAATGGAAAAGTAAGCTGGTAGGAGGAAATATGGCAAGTAAACAAGATGCAAACGGAGTAAGGAATGCTCAAGATTTAGAAAAAAAGTATGATTTTGCAGGCTTATTAGGACTAAAGAAAAATGTAGAGTATGCTCAAAAATCTATATTGCAAATTAATAATGAAATAAATAATATATTACATTCTTTAATCTTAAATTTAAAAGATGTATTAGATAGCCAGAGTGAAGTATCACTCTGGTTTTATGATGATATACCAACATTGAAAAATGAACCATATATAAATTGGAGTGCACAACAGGAACATTATGGAGACATATATTATGATAGAAAAACAGGATATGTATATCAATATTCAGAAAGTGGTTGGAAAAGAAATAAGGATACATCCTTAGTACAAGCAATGGCACTAACAAATTCAGAACTCGTAACCGATGAACATGAAAGAAAAGTTTTTTTCGATGTTCCAGTAACTCCATATTCAAGTGGAGATTGGTGGATAAAAGAAGAAGGAATATTATATATATGTCAATTAGGTAAAACAGCTGAATTAACTTATGATGAAGCGGATTTTGTACCGTCTAACCAATATTCTACTACTGTTGCACTGCAACAAGGAGAGAAGCTTACGGTATTACAAGGGACAGTTCAGCAAATAACCAAAGACTATGTAAAGTTTACAGACTTAGCAACTGGTGGAAGTACAACGATAGCTGGAGAAAACATAAAAACTGGAGTTATAACTTCTGTAAATTATGTAAGTAATTCTAAAGGAACAAAAATAAATCTTAATAATGGTACTATAGATACCAAGAATTTCAAGTTAGACGAATATGGAAATGTGTCACTCTTAAATGGTTCAAAAATAATCACAGATGATGGACTTATGACAAACCTACAGTATTTAGGGAGTAATATGGGATATCAGGGATTAATGCCATTAGGGCTAAATGTAGATTTGGCAAATGATAAATTTACAAAGTCTGATATTATTATATACGCAGATATTCCAGATAACTTCAAAGTGTCAAAAGCATATATAACTATAATACATCAACCGGCACTTTGGAATAATTCAAATTGGGGTTTTACGAGAGGCATAGGAATATATAAAGCAGTTTTAGATGGAAAATTTGAAGGATATTGGGAAAGTGATTTTCAAAATACTATTGAAGATACATTAACACAGCTTACAAAGATATTTAATGGAAGCAACGATTGGACGCCTTCAACACCATCTGCCTCAAGAAGTATTATTCAGACTAATATTACATCTGATATTAGCTCTAATATTTCAAAAGGACTAAACAAATTTATAATACAAACAACAAGAATGGTTCCAACGTATGGAAGTGATTTTAACACAAATCAAAAGACAGCGATGCAGAATACAGGTAGAGTAATGGCAATCTTAAACATATATGGTTTTATGAAAAATTAGGAGGTACATAAAATAATGATAGAAATTGAAGATAAGACTATAAAATTATCAAGAGGTGATGCAGCTACAATAAAACTAACAATTCCTAACTATGAATTTAAGATTGGAGACAAAATTAAATTTAGAGTATTTGAAAAAAAGGACTACAATAACATTTTGATGGATAAAGAAGTTGTAGTTGATAAGGCAACGAATGAAGTTGATATTTGTATTTTAGAAAAAGATTCAACAATAGGAGAAACCATTAATAAACCTCAGACATATTGGTACGAAATATCATTAAACGAAAATCAAACAATAATAGGATATGATGAAAATGGACCGGCAGAACTTATATTATATCCAGCTCAAATAGGAAAGGAAGGTGTGTAATATGCCTATAAATGCAGTAAACTTAACTGGAAATGTCTATCCAGCAGGTCCAAAGGGAGATACTGGACCTGCAAATACATTAGAAATTGGCACAGTAGAAAAAGGTGAAAATGCATCTGCTTCAATAACTGGAGAAGCTCCGAATCAAACTTTAAATTTGATCTTACCTAAGGGCGATAAAGGAGAAAAAGGTGATACTGGTGAGACTAACTCATTATCAATTGGAACAGTAGAAAAAGGAACTGTCCCATCAGCAACGATAACAGGACAAGCACCTAACCAGATACTGAATTTAGTATTGCCAAAGGGAGACACTGGGGAAAAAGGCGAAGTTGGACCAAGAGGAGAGCAAGGAATACAAGGTAATCCTGGTCCTATAAATTCAATAAAAATTGGAAGAGTAGAAAAAGGAGAAGAAGCTTCTGTAACAATAGTTGGTGAATCGCCAAATCAGATATTAAATTTTGTCTTACCAATAGGACCAAAAGGAAATACGGGAGAAAAAGGAGACCAAGGACCTAAAGGGGAACAAGGAATACAAGGAGAAACAGGAGCGACTACTTCGCTATCTATTGGACTAGTATCTAGCGGTGAAGAGGCATCTGCTACTATTATAGGAGAAGCACCGGACCAAATATTAAATTTAGTGCTACCAAAAGGTGATAAAGGAGAGAAGGGAAATGTAGGACCGCAGGGTGTACAAGGCATACAAGGTGAAACTGGTCCGGCCAACTCTTTAACTATAGGAACTGTAGAGAAAGGAGCTGTTCCATCAGCAACAATAACTGGAGAAGCACCAAACCAAGTGTTAAATCTAGTGTTACCAACTGGAGAAACAGCTGAAATAGAAGCAATAAAAGAAGAACAAACAACACAGAATGAAAATATAGAGAAAAATGCAGAGGGGATAGCACAGAATAAAAAAGATGTTGATGAAGAGTTGACTAAAATAAAAAAAGAAAATAGTTTGCTGAAATCACAAATACCAGAAGGACATGCAAGTGGGAATGATATACATCTTGAAGATAGCTCTAATATGCCATTTGAGTGGAGATTAAATGGAGGAAGTAGACAAGAAATGAGGGAAGGCTATAATCTGGCAAATTTAGATGCAGACTCTTTTATTAAAAATGGTGTTACAGTTACTAACAATGGAGATGGAAGCTGGACCTTTAACGGCAAATCAAGTACTGCTGGTGACTTAGTTCTAACAAAGAATGTTTTATTATCTAATAAAATATATCAATTTGAAGATGCAAAGTACTTATTTAAAACTATTGTTGTGTCTGGAAGTTTTTCTAACCCAGATAAGGTAACAGTTAGAACGATGGGAATGGGACAAGATGATGGAGTTGACAATTTCCTTATCTTAAATAATGAATTAAGAGATGGAGAATTTTCAAAAATATTTAATAAAAAATCTACAAGTCATTTAAGCCGTTTGGAACTTTATTGTGGACCAAATGTAACATTCAATAATTATACTATAAAAATATTATTTGCAAAGACTGACAATAAAGAACTTGAATGGGAACAATATGGAGTATCTCCGTCACTAGACTTTCTAAGTGAAATAAAAAATGTTGGAGATAATATTAATTTATTAAATAAAGATACAGTTGATGCCTCGAATAACTTGAGAGGAAATGCACTAGATACCGGTAGAAGATTAATTGCAAATAAAGATGGGAATTATACTTACGGAGCTTTTAAACTCGGAGGAAGAGAGTTGTTAGGAAAAACATTAGGGATTCACGCTGATATAGAAACTACAGGTGGAAACCCTAGAATATCAATATTCGCAGGAAATTCATCTTCTCTTACAAAGAGTCTACTACAAGTTGTGCTTTCAGCTTCTGGCACTGGATATATCACAATTCCATCAAATTTAAACAGTGAATTAGATACTATTTCTGCTATATTGTATGTAACAACAGATGCGAGAGTAGTCGCAGGTACTTATGTTGATTATACTAATTTAAAAGTACAAGTTGGGGAAGGGGAAGTTGTATATTCTGATTATAATTGTGGAAGCATTAAAACTACAGAATGCAATAAGAATTTAGCAAGTTGGGACAATAAAAATATTAGTTCTGCAAACATAATAAGTGAAGCCATAGAAGGAAATATTATTAAAACAGAAGGAAATGAAGGAATAGCTAATTTAGGATATAGTGGGGGAATATCTCAAATAAAATTTAGCAAAAAATTAAAATTTGGGACACAATACACACTTTCTGTCAAAATTAGACTTTTAAAACAAGGCAAATGGTCTAATCAAACGCAGTTCTTTTTTGGGAATAAAGAGAAATATAGTAGTGAAGAACAAAGATTTGAATTAACTTTAAACACTTACGTATTATGTGTATTTAATTTTAAACCTAAATTAGAAAACGAAGATGTTTTTACGATATATTTAAATTCAAACGAAATTGAGATTGATTTAAATACTTTACAAATAGAAGAAAATACAGCTGCAACAGACTACATTCCCCATGAAGAGCAAAGTATAATATTCCCACTTGCAGAAGGACAAAAACTTTATGAGGGTAGCTATCTGGAAAAAGATGGAATACATAATAAAAGAAAACAGATTGTGTTGACTGGAAATGAAAATATTTTTGAAAGCCAATTAGGTACTTATCAAACATTTGGGATTGTTATATCAGGCATAAAGCAAGGCACTAAATTAATGAGCAATTATTTTACTAGCTATCCAACTATAACAGATATAAAATATAAAGTTGGAATGACAAATAATAATGCTGCTGATAGATTATATATTTCTAATGGCGAGTCATCTAAAACAGAAGAATTTAAAGCATTGTTATCGCAACGACTTGATGAAGGAATACCAGTAATAATCGAATATGAATTAGCGACAGAAGAAATAATACCATATACACAAGAGCAACAAGCTGTAATAGATAAAATACTATATACATATAAGAATGTCACAAACATTAGTGTAGACAACGAATTAGCAACGCTAGACATAACGTACAAAAAGGACATTGCAACAATGTTTAATAATCAAGCAAAAGAATATAACGAAAGATTAAGCAATATAGAGAACTTGCTAAATACAACAGAGACAAGTGCTTTATTGTTAGATAATTTAGAAGATGACTTAGAGAAAGAGGTGTAATTATGAGAATATCAGATTTATTATTAAAATTAATTGAAAAGAAATATTATGCAGAGAAAGAGCAAATTGAGAACAAGCTAAATATATTCTATGCAATGAATAAGATTAGTGATGAAGAATATAGCTCATTAGTACTAAAAGCAGAAGAAGTTTATGCAGAAGCAACAGATACAGAAGAAACTGACAACATAACAGAGGAGACAACAGCAAACACAGAAGAAAAAGCGGAGGAATAATCTATGGAAAATATAACAATAGGTCAAATTGTTATAGCAATAGGAAGTCTGTCAACATTGGCAGGCTTCTTTTATGCAATATACAACTTTGTAAAGAAAACTGTATTAGATAAAATAAGTGCTAATACACAAAGAATAGAGAGTCTTGAAAAAGAAACGGAAAATCTCAAAAGAGAGGTTGCTGATAGTAAAGAAGAAAGACTAATTCTACTAAAAGCTCAATTAGCTTGTTTAAAAGGCTTAAAAGAACAAGGCTGTGATGGACCAGTAACGCAAGCAATTGGAGATATAGAAAATTATTTAATAAAGAAAACACATAATTAAAGGAGGGAAGATTATGGAAAAATTAAAGAAAATAGCAAAATATACTACAAATATTTTAGCAATAATTAGTGCATTAATTGCTGGAATTAATGCTGTTGATGGTATCACAATACCATATGCAATACAAATAGTTCAAATAATAGCTGTTATTCAAGGTGTTATTGGTACATATTTGCTAGGTCAAAAAGTTGTTACAAATAAGGAGGATAAATAGTTATGGAAATAATTGAAACTAACTTACAATTCAAAGATATGTCGACAAGAAAGGCAACACAAAGGATAATTCTACATCATGCAGACGCAAAGAACTGTTCTGCCGAGGACATTCATAGATGGCACTTAAATAATGGATGGAGTGGTGCTGGATATCACTTTTTAGTAAGAAAAGATGGAAAAGTATATAGACTTCGTCCAGAGGAAAAAGTTGGAGCTCATGCATATGGTTCAAATTATAACTCTTTAGGAGTATGCTTTGAAGGTAACTTCATGGAAGAAGATATGCCAGAAGCTCAAAAAGAAGCAGGAAAAGAATTAGTTGCATATTTAAAGAATAAGTACAAGATATCAACAGTGCAAAAACATAAAGATGTTTGTGCTACGAGTTGCCCGGGAGATAAGTTCCCTTTTGACGAGATTATAAAATCAGACACAAGTAATGAAGTTATATCTCAAATAACAGAAAATGTCCCAAAAGGAAACGTCGCAGAAATACAAGCCACTCTAAATGATAGATACGGACTAAATATTTCTGTAGATAATATCTATGGAAACGAGACAAAGAAAGCACTTGTAAAAGGGCTACAAACAGAATTAAATAAACAATATCATAGAGGGTTAGCTGTCGATGGAATATTTGGAACTAACACCTACAATGCTTGTATAAATGTTCGAATAGGAGCAGAAGGAAATATCACATATTTAATTCAAGCAATGTTAGTATGTCATTCATTCGACATAGATGCAGACGGAATATTCGGACCCGCAACAGAAAGTGCGATACGAGAATTTCAAAAAAGAAATGGATTATCACAAGATGGAATAGTAGGAAAGAATACATTCAATAAGTTATTCAAATAAACTTTGGTAGGAGCAATCCTACCTCTTTTTTTATGCCAATTTCGCTATAGCGAAAGGATGCGTTAAATCTTAGACAACAAACTATATCCTAAAATAATTAAAATGCCTTAAAACTCATTCTCATACGTTGAATTTTTGCCTGTTTTTAGCTGTTTGACAAGTTTCGACAGACTTTTCACATAAAATTTGTTATTATATTAAAAAGGAGGACAAGCTTATGGAAGAAGTAAAAAAGCTTGAACTAAAGATAAAGAACAATAGCCGATATGAAGATATAATAGAGCAGAGTATGCAAATAGATAAATACATAGACAAAATAATTGAGGGAGCATTATAGCTTCCTTGTAATTTTTAATGCAATTTAATTTTTTAATGCAGTTATATTTTTAATTTTAATGCAGTTTTAATGCAAATATTGAAGAATATAATAAAAAACAATAAAAAATAATTAAATAAAAAAATAAAAAAGCTGTATTTCAAGCCTATTTTTACCAATAATAAAATTACATGTAAAATAATAAAAAATAATAAAATTAAAATTAATGGAGCGGGTAATCATATATACTGGCTATTTTATTGCATAATTTCATATATATCTGCTATCAAATTGCATTAAAATTGCATTAAAAAATATTTTTTGTTTTTAGAATTAAGAGATACACTTACAGTTGCAACGCATTTTGTTACAAAAGACAATATCGTTTCCGACTACCCGCTCCAGCATTAAAAGAAAATTAGAGTTTTATATAGCTTTAATTTTTTTTCATTTTATATTGGAATCGAAAAGGAGGAACAGAAATTAGTCCAAAGGACTAATTTCCCGACGCGGCTCGCTGATTCCCGTTACCAACTCCAAAATAATAAAGCAAAAAGACCAGCAATTATGTACTGGTCTTTTTGTTACAAGATAAGTAAGAAACTAATCTTGTAAAATGACTAAACTTTTAGTGCCACTTGCGAATGG
>CAKOXG010000009.1 GCA_934130025.1 uncultured Clostridia bacterium | reverse complement strand
TAATATTTAAAACTTTTCCATAAACTTACAAAATTTATTTTTTCTCAATTTTATATCAAACATTTGTTTTTGTCAATGGTTAAAAATAAATTTCAAAATTTTTTCAAACTCTGAAATTCAAGTATTTATATTAAATTCAAATTGTTTTTATCCCGCATACTGTCTACATTGTAATCTACCTTCTGGTATATCATGTATACATATTGCAACAGCAAGTGAATACCCTAATTTAATGGATGCGCCAAATCCTGAACCTATTGCTAACCCTTCAGGAAGATTATGTATTGCAAGACCTATACTAGTTATTATCCCCGCTTTTAATAAATTTATATTTGTGCTTGATGTTCTAGAATTTGAATTTCTTTTTGCTATTCCTTCCAAATTATTATCAGTAAATTTCTTTTCTACAATTACGTTACAAATTATCATACATAATATTCCTGAAATTATTCCTATTAATGTACTTTTTATATCTGATATTTGTAATGCTTCTGGTATTAAATCAAAACTTAATATGGCTGTCATAAGGCCGCCTGCCAGAGATAGTATAAAACTCAAAAATTTATTTGATGGGCTTTTTACTATCAATCCTAATATTCCACCTAACGTGGTTCCAAATGTTCCAAAAAATAATCCTAATAAAGTAATTTGCAATAGTTCTATCATATTTCCTCCCTTTTATTCAATTTATATGCCAGGAGATTGTATTTATTCTTTTATTGGTATCTACGCTCTCTTCTATTATGATAGTTTTAGGCGTTTTAGGTATTATCATTTTTCTCTATCTTGCTTGCCTCTTACTAATGTAACAAAAAACCTTTATATCTGAATAATCCAGTATAAAGGTTTTTTGTTTCTAGTCTCTTTTATCTAGTTTTTTGCTAATTTCTGTTGTATTCCTGCATATTACTAGTAATACTAAAAATAGTTCATATCCAACTCTTGCTATTACATTTCCTATAACTAAATAACTTAGGAAAGCTAAGAAACTGGTTGATATAAGTGAGAATGATGAAAGAGTTATAAATATTGCTACTATTAAATATAGTATTTTTAGTATGTTTTCTATAACTAATTTTTTAAATGTTAAGAAATCATACATCCATCCTAGGAATCCTGTATATTTTCCTTCATTCTTTTTTGATAAGAATGTAAAATATAGAACAATTCCTCCTACTACTGCTAATACTGCGGCAATTATTACCCATACACCATTTCCAGCTGTAATGAAGCTTCCTGCATGGCTAGCGCTTTTGGCATAGCTGCTTGTTGCATAATTTGAATACATATATTTCCCCTTCCTTTCTTGGTAATTTTGTATTACCTTTTATATAATAAGTATTCACTTATATTCATTTATAGAATACTATATTTTTCTACAAAATTCAACATTTTTCTTTTTATTTTATTCTTCTTCTGACCCCTGCAATTTTTCAGCTCTATCTGCGGCAGTCAAATTGTCTATCATTTCATCAAGATCTCCGTTTAAAAAGTTTTCCATCTGATATATGCTTAATCCGATTCTATGATCTGTTATACGACCTTGAGGATAATTGTATGTACGTATTTTCTCGCTTCTATCACCACTTCCGACTTGGCTTTTACGTTCATTTGCAAGTTCTGAATCCCTTTTCTGCTTTTCCATTTCATATAATCTTGATTTTAAAAGTTTCATTGCATATTCTCTGTTCTGTGTTTGAGAACGTTCTGTTTGGCATTCTGCCACTATTCCTGTTGGAACATGAATTAATCTTACTGCTGATGATGTTTTATTTACGTGCTGACCTCCAGCTCCTGATGCCCTAAACACTTCCAATTTAATATCTGCTGGGTTTATTTCTATTTGTACGTCTTCTACAACCGGTAACACAGCAACAGTTGCTGTTGATGTATGTATTCTTCCACTTGCCTCTGTTTCTGGAACTCTTTGAACTCTATGTACTCCACTTTCAAATTTTAATCTACTGTAAACACCTTTTCCAGTAACCATAAAAGATATTTCTTTGTATCCTCCAAGCCCTGTTTCATTTTCATTTAATATTTCTATTTTCCAATGTTTCCTTTCGGCATACATAGAATACATTCTAAACAAAGTTCCCGCAAATAATGCTGCTTCATCTCCTCCAGCTCCAGCTCTTATTTCACATATTATATTTTTATCATCATCTGGATCTTTTGGAATTAAAAGTATTTTTAATTCTTCTTCTAATTTTGGAAGCTTTTCCCTTGCACTTTTTGCTTCCTCTTCTGCAAGTTCCTTCATTTCAGGGTCCCTTAGCATTTCCTCTGCTTCTTTTAAATCTTCTTGCGTCTTTTTATATTCTTTATATTTTAGAACCACTTCTTCTATTTCTGCATGTTCTTTCATATATGTAGTCCATTCGCTTGTTCTAGAAATTATTTCTGGGTCTGCAATCTTTTTTGTAAGCTCTTCATACTTTTTTTCTACAGCTTCTAATTTTTGAAACATAAAAATTCTCCTCTTTATTTAATTTAGCCCTTATATTATATATCAAAAACATGCTTTTTTCAACCCTGCTATTCACTTTTAGGCCATTTTTCTAAAGCAGTATCTCTTTTATTATTTAATACCACTATAGCTCTATTGCATTGTAATCTATTCCCAATTTTTCAAGTATCTCTTTTTCTCTATTTGTACACGTAAAAATTATGGCTTGGTGCCCATTTAAGCTTTCATATATAAATTTAAGAGAATTAGCCAGTCTCTCATCATCAAAATATGCAAATGTTTCATCTAAAATTATTGGCAGATTCTCTTTTGTGAGTTCATCCACCATAGATAATCTTAAAGATAAATATAATTGGTCAATTGTTCCCGTGCTTAGCCTCATGGCTTCTATGTATTCTCCTCTTGAGTTTTCAACAATCATTCCATTTTCATCATTTATAGTTACTCTATTATATTTATTGTCTGATATTTTTTTAATACTATTAGACAAACTATTAGTAAACTTAGGCGTTATGGTTGTTTTCATTTCTTCATAGGCTTCTTGGAGATTCGATATAGCAATATTTATTATTTCCTCATTTTTTCTTAATTCCTTATATTTTTCTTTATCTAACTCCAATCTTTCTTCATAACTTGCTAGTCTTTCAACTTCTTGTAATATATTTTTTTCTTCTATCTCAAGTTCCTTTGTTTTTATTGTTTTATTGTTTATTTCTTCTTCATTTTGATTTATTTTTGAATCTAATACATCTTTATTTAATAATTTTTCTGGTATTTCAATACTATATTTTTGATTTATTTCTGCCACCTTTTTATTATTTATATTTTCAAGTTTTGAGATTGTTTCGTTTAATTCTTTTTCTATCTGTTCATTATTTTTATTAAGTAACATTATTTGCCCTATTAACATTGAAAGATTATTATTTATATTTATTTCTTTTTCCTTTGCTTGATTAATTTTTAATTGTATTTCATTTAATTGAGCATTTATTTCCTGTTTTTTTTCTTCTAAAATTTTTATTTCATTTGATTTTTCTTCAACATATTTCTGCTTTTTGTTTTCTTGTTCCCTTTTTGATTTTCTTTCTTTTTTTACAATCACAATATTCATTACCAAAAAGCTTAATACGCCTATTATTCCTATTATAGTAAATGGATTGTTTTTTATCATAGTAAAGGTTAGTACTGACCATATTATAAACGCCAGTAATCCAAATAGTGCAACCATTTTTAATGGATTTTTCTTTATAGTTTTCTGTTTTTCTATGTTAATCTGTTTTATTTTTTCATTTATTTGGTCTATTTCTTGATTAACTTTTTCCTGCTCTTTTTGGTGACTTTCTATATTTAATTGCATTGCCTCAATCTGCTTTTGTGGAATTTTTAATTGTTCTTCTATTTTAGATTTTTCATCATTTAAATCCCCTATTTTTATTGTATCTTGTTTTTTATTATTTTCTTTTATGTTTATTTCTTTTTTATACATTTCACAGTCTTGAAGATTTTCTTTAAGCTCTTTTAATATTTCTTTTTTTATTTTTAATTTTTCAAGTTCGTAATTAATTTCTTCTTTTTGTCCATCAATTTCGTATTTTCTATTTTGATATGGCCTTATTTCTTCAATTTTTATAGATATTTCATTTATTTCTTTTTCAATTAGATTGATTGGTTTCTGTGCTGTTTTATTTGTTCCTATTTCATCTTTTATTTTTTCTTGTAATTTTTGCATTGCTTTTTTATAAGATACATTGTCTTCTCCCGATGATGCAAGGTTAGCAATTTTTTGAATTAAAATGTTTTGATCTTTTTCTTCTAATCGAACTTCTTGCTGCATACTTACTACAGTTGATAAATATGTTTGTTTATCAATCCCGGTTTGTTCAACAAAAAATTTACTTCCCTCTTTTTTATCTGTATCAAAATTTGCCGTTACATCCTCTAATTTACTATTATAAATTTTAGGATTTTTTTTGTTAAAATCTCTAAAAATTTCATATTGTTCACCATTTTGCAATTCATAACTTAATTTTCCTGAATATTCTTGGTTGTTCCATGGTTTATATTTATCATAATCTGATACTTCTTTTCCATCTTTATTTTTTGAAATTCCATACAATGTATTTACAATATAGCTTAATAGAGTAGACTTTCCTGATTCATTTTCTCCATGAATTATGTTTATATTATCTTTTAAGTTTAATTCTCTGTTTTCTATATTGCCATAAGCGTTTATCTTTATATTTTTTATTTTCAAATTTTTCACCTACTTATCTTTATTTAAGAATATCCATACCTATTTCAAACGCACTTAATAGTTTCTGAATTTTCTCATTTTCTTCCGTGCTTAACTCTCCAGGATGTTTTATTTTTTGAATTTTTTCTAATATTTTTTTTGCGAAAATCCCTTTAAGGCTAATTTGTTTTTCAATCTCTTCAATGTCATATTTTATTTGTGTACAATTTTTCAATCTTAAAATATTTTTGAATTTAAGTTGATCCATTATTTGTTGTTCCGAAAAGTTAAAATTTCTTTTACCTGAAATTATAATTTTATAGTAACAATTTTCATCCAATTTTAGTTCATTTATATTTTCAATCAGCTCTTCTTGTGAATTCATTTGAGTTATATTTAAGTTTTTTTCCTCAAAGGTTTTGGCTGTTGTTTCTATAAATTTTAATTCTATTGGTTTGTTTTTCTCAATTGTTCCAACAATGAATCCTCTTTTCCCAAGTTCGTCAAATCCAAGTGATACGGGAGACCCTGGATATACAATTGTTTGATTGTTATAATCAGTATAACTTGCCTTATGAATATGCCCCAATGCAATATAATCAAATCCCATTTCATTTAGTCCTTTTTTTGTTAATGGGTTATATTCTTTATTTTCTTCACTTCCACTATCTAAATTTCCATGCGTTATTAATATATTTATTTTTTCTGGATTTTCTATCTTTATTTGTTTATATGGATTTTCCATGTAAAAATCATTAAATCCATATCCATAAATATCGGCTTCTTCTATTTCTATTTTTTTCAACTCATTAGTAAATATATATACATTTTCATTCCATTTAAATTGTTTATAAAACGAATTTCTTATATATGGATCATGGTTCCCTGGTGTTATAAGTATTTTTGTATCTGGTATTTCTTTGAATAAATTATTAATGTATTCAATTGTTGATTTTCTTATATATTCTTGCTCATATAAATCACCCGATATGAAGAAATATGAAATATTATTGTTTTTTATATATTCTACTATTTCTTTCATTACTTTTCTCTGCTCTAATCTTCTTTCGGCAGCAAATTTTTCATTTGTTGCAAGTGCACAGCAAGGACCATCAAAGTGCATATCCGCCATATGTGCAAATTTCATCATCTTATCACTTCTTTCGTTTTTCTATTAATTATATATTATTTTATATCATATATGTTTTATTTAGTCAATACATTTTGCAAATATTTGTTCTGTGTTTTGTTTCTCATTTTTCTTAATTATAATAGAAAAAGAAATGTTTTTAGTTCAGATCTATAAACATCTCTTTCTTAATTTTTTATTTTTTATTATCTTTATTATAATTTATTGGGCCAAACAATTCGTCAAACTTAGCCTCTAATTCATCTTGAAGATCTTTAGTAAATAACTCTTCTTTTTTAGTATTGTTTTCTAACGGTAATATCGGAGCTTCTTCTTTTGGTTCTTCTATTTTGGGCTCTGATTTTTCATCTTCGAATAAATCGTCCAATGATTCAATTTTTAAATTGTTTTCTCTTTCTTCTTCATTCGATTCTGAAAATGGATTCATAGGGTTAAACTTTCTCCATTTTCCTCTACTTCCTACATCAAAGTTATTATGGCTTATTTGGAATTCTTTAAGTTTTCTTGAAATTGGCTTTGTAAAATAATAATATTTCTTTGCTTTTATTGGCCTTAGCCCTTTTTCAAAGATTATACAAAGATCATTATCCATTCTTCTTAATTCATCAGGAGTCATTAGCGCTCTTCCCATTATTTGATCAGATATGCTATATCCTTGTTTCGAATAATTTTTATCTCTACTTACTGATTTTGAATCTCTTGAAATTGTTGCCTCTCCAAGTTGTTCTGAAAAATATTTACATGTTTCTGCAGAGTTGCTTCCAAGAAATATATGCGTATCACAATTTCCTATTATTGTTTCATATGATTTCTCATAAATTGCTTTTAATTGATCAAGATTCTGCAATATTACACTAAATGATATTTTTCTGCTCCTACTTGTCGATATTTTTTTATCAAAATCTGGTATTTGTCCTATGTTTGCAAACTCATCTAATATAAAAAATACTGGAACACTTAACTCTCCATTTGGATTTTTATCTGCATAATTATATAAGTGTTGAATCATTTGCGAAAAGAATATTGTAAGCAAGAAGTTATATGCTGTATGTGTATCTGACGATATTACATATAATGCTGTTTTTTTATTTCCAATATCCGCAAAATTTATTGTATTTGTAGATGTGACTTCCGCTATTTCTTTAGAATCGAACTTTCCAAGTTTTGATTGTAAAGTACTTAGAATTGAACTATATGTTTTATCTGATGCAATTTCTATTGATTTATAATTCATTCTTGCTCGACTATCATATGGAAGTTCACTCATTAATTCTGATAATAAATTACTTCCACCATTATTATTAGCTGACCTTACAAGTTCTGCACATGATGCTAAGTTTTTTTCTTCGTCAGGTCTCGACTCTAATAGGTAATATATTAATGCTTTTAATAGCATTTCAGCAGAGTCCTCCCAGAACGGATCCGATGATCCTCCTTCTGCTTGTTGCCCTTTTACAATAGTATGGGCAATAACATCTACATCTACCTCATTATCAATATTTAATAATGGATTATAACCATCACTATTTGTTGGATTTACTAAGTTTAATACCTTGATTTCATATCCATTTCGTGCAAGAAAACCGGCTGTCTTGTCATAAAGTTCTCCTTTTGGATCTGTAAAAACATATGAGCCTAGCATTTGGCTTGCATTTGGTATTGAATACGATGCAGATTTACCAGAGCCAGAGCCTCCGACAACAAGAACATTTATATTTCCTCTTTTACCTAATGGCAAATAATTGTCTTCAGCAAGTATTATCCCTTTATTTTTACTTAAAATCCTATATTGTTCTCCATTTTCACTCCAGTCACTAGACCCATTTTCAATGTCTTTATATTTACTTTTTGGTTTTGCTTTTATTATGCTAATAACTGATAAAAAGATAAATATAATTGTAAGTAAAAGTGTGCCTCTTCCAAATGCTTTTCCAGCATTAGCTGAACTTATTCTCGCTATTGAAGTAAAACTTGCTGCCTCTCTACCAAAGTTTTCTATAAACTTTGATAGTGAAAATAGTCCATCTACATCTATGCTTTTATTTATTGCAACCGCCATAGGCGCAATTAATAGTATTTCTAACATTACCCATAATATTAGAAATACTATTAAATATTTTTTGCTATCTTGAAGCGCTTTTTTAAATTTTTCCATAATTCTCACCTTTTCATGTGTTTACTTTATAATACCATTTCAGAATTAATCTCTTTATTTGGTATTAACTGTATTGTTGTTCCATAGTCCTCATTATTTTTTGAAGTTTTTGCTTTGCTACTTGCCTCAGGTGGCATTTTGCATGATTTTTCTCTTTCATCAATTATTACTTGCCCTGCAACAAGCATTGCAATTGAACCTCCATTTGTAGATTCTATTTTTAATTCATTCATTTAAGCTCCCCCTTAATTGTCTTCTCTAATTTCAAATGCAAAATATGATTTATATGGTTTTAGTTTGCATTTTCCTCTTACTTCGTTTGTTTCCTTATCAAAATATAATACTGGTTTTACTTCTTCTGTTGTTTCTGGGTCTATTATCGTTATTGGCCTTTGTAAATTAGGTGTATATTTTATATCTTTGTATTCCGTTTCTTCTTCTGAATACAGAGTATCAAATTTAACAGGCACTGGTTTCTTGGAAATTTTAACTTCATCCTTATTTACCAATCCCATATTAATCACTACTTTATCTTTACCAAAAGAAAGAATTACAAGTTGATTATATATTTCTTTTTGAGCATCAACAAAAAAAGTTTTCTTTTTATTTAGCCCAACAATTTCTTCTCTGCATTTTAGCCTTTCTAATGTAAATTTAGGTGAATTTTCATCAAGTAATTTATCCGTTTTATTTATTTGATATATTACTGTATTTACATTTTGTGGATCTGTTATACTAAAGTGTTTGCCCTGTATTTGGTCCATCTTTTACACCTCTTTCTATGAAATTCATTCATATTTTTTCTTCTGCATACTCCTTTATTATAGTATTTTTTTGGAAGTATGTCAATATCTTTCGTTAATTATGTAAATTATAGGCTTCTTGGATT
Organism: uncultured Clostridia bacterium; assembly: GCA_934130025.1. Taxonomy (GTDB): domain Bacteria; phylum Bacillota; class Clostridia; order TANB77; family CAG-508; genus CAG-245. The sequence continues at coordinate 32,735 of CAKOXG010000009.1, read as the reverse complement.
GAATTTTGAAACCTTTTTTAATTCCTTATATAACTCCATTTCTTTTGTTGAAATTTTTTTAGGTATCATTATTTTAACCCTTATTATAAATTTTCCTCTTCCACCTTTTCCATCTTTGTATCCTTTTTGCTCAATTTTTATCTCTTCTCCGGTTTCTATTCCTTGAGGAATAAATACCCCTATGCTTTCATCTATGGCATCAATATCTACCTTCGTGCCCAGCACAGCTTCCCATGGGCTTATGTTTAACTCTGTATATATATCCTCACCTACTAGCTCGAATTTTTTATCTTTTTCCATGTTTATTCTTATAAGCAAATCTCCATTCTTGCCACCATTTTCTCCAGGCTTTCCTTGTCCAATAAGTCTAATCATTTCTCCGTTTCTTATTCCTGCTGGTATTTTTACCTCAAAATTTTTCATTTTTCCATTCACTGTTCTTAATGAAATTTTCTTTGTTTGCCCATAGAATCCCTCAATTACGGAAATTGGAATTTCTGTTTCCACGTCTTCTCCCTGGACAGGTATTTTAGCATTTTTTTCTTTCTTATGTGTTACATTTTCTACCTTTTCATTATTTATTCCAAATAATATACTCAAAATTTCATTTCTAGTAGTTGTTTTAGTTCCTTCTTTTTTTTGCTCTTTTGCCATTTTTCTTTTTATTTTTGAATTCCACATTCTATCATATTTTTTTCTCGTTTGTTCATTAATTAGTGTTTGATATGCTTCGTTTATATCTTTAAATCTTTCTTCGGCACCTCTTACACCAACATTTACATCAGGGTGATATTTTTTTGCCTGCTCTCTATATGCTGCTTTAATTTCATCAGTACCCACTTTATTTGTTTCTAATCCTAGTATTTTATAATAGTCCTTGAAAATCATGTTGCATCCTCCAACGTGTTGCTTTGTTTACATTTTTCAGCCACATTATATCACATAATTTTCCATTTTGAAATATTTTTGTAACATTTTTTTAATGTTTTTTTAACATTTCTATTAATATTTTGTTTCTTGTTTCTATGCTCTCCTGCTCTATTAATTTTCCTTTTTTAATTAGTGATTCAATATTAGAATCAATTATCATCAATACCGCTCTATCTAAATCTTTTTTTGCAACTTCCCTTTCTTCTTGGATATTATATTCATCAGACATTCTATTCATTTCTATTTTATCTGAAACATATAGTATTTTTGCTAATGTATCCATTTTTATATTTGTAGTAGTATGATATTTTATTGCATCTTCAATTTGCTTGTCCACTCCATACTTCTTTTTTGCTATATCTGCACCAATTTTTCCATGAAGTATGGGCGTATTTATTTTTTCTATTTCAGTAATTTCAATATTATTTTTTTTAACATAATCTAGCATTTCTTCAGGGCTCATTTCTTTTGCATTATCATGTAATAACCCTGCAATTTTAGCTTTTTCTACATCTACCTTATAAATTTTTGCAAGTTTTTCACACATTTCCATAACTCCTACTGAGTGAATGTATCTTCTTTCTGATAATATATTCTTTAAATCTTCTTTCATTTTTTCTATTTTTTCCATTTTAATTAAATTCCTCTCTTTCAAACCACAAAGGGACATCATAAAGATGTCCCTATTCGTTTATTTTGCTGTTTTTATTAGCTCATCTAATAATTTTGAATATTCCAATCCTGCATTTTCCCATAACTTTGGATACATGCTTATATTAGTAAATCCGGGCATTGTGTTAATTTCATTTATATAAACTTCTTCTGTTTGTTTGTCTACAAAGAAATCTACTCTTGAAAGTCCACTTCCTTTTACAGCCTTAAATGCTTTTATTGCATTTTTCTTTATTTTTTCTGCTGTTTTTTCTTTTATATTTGCTGGTATTATTACTTTTGATTCTGCATTTTTGTATTTTGAATCATAGTCATAGAATTCTTCTGCAGAAATTATTTGTCCAACATTACTTGCAGTTGTTACATTATCTGTTCCAAGAACTGCACATTCTACTTCTTTTCCGTTTATTGCCTCTTCAATTAGAATTTCCGAATCATATTTTGCGGCTTCTTTTATGTTTTTTATTAATTCTTCTGCATTTCTTGCCTTATTTACTCCGACTGAAGAACCTGAATTTGATGGTTTTACAAATACAGGAAATCCAAGTTTTTCTTTTACTATTTTAGATATTTCGCATTCATCCTTTTCTTCATGGTTCAAATTATCATCTATGTATATGTATTTATTTTCTGATTTACAAGCATTTATTATTACATATTTTGCTTGCTTTAGGTTTGCCTTTTCAAATATTATTTTTGCATAAATCTTATCCATACAAATACTTGAAGCAAGAACTCTACATCCAATGTATGGTATTTTAAGCATTTCTAATAAGCCTTGAATTGTTCCATCCTCTCCATATAATCCATGAAGAACTTGAAATATTACATCATTTTTCTTTAATGCTTCAAATTCATTATCTATTTTTTCTAATTCTTTAGGTTCATTTCCAATTTCAAATATTTCTATTTTATCTACTGGTTTCACATAATGGTACCATGTTCCATCTTTTGAAATATATATGGGATAAATTTCATATTTTTGTTTATCTAAATTTTTTATTACTGAACTTCCAGATACAACTGAAACATCATGTTCTGTTGACATTCCTCCAAAAATAACCCCAACTTTAATTTTGTTCATAAAATCTTCCTTTCTACCATTAAGGTACTCTTATTTTATAATATTTTCTACGATTTCTTTGAAATTCATTGAATTCGAGGCTTTTACTAAAACCACATCATCAACTCCTAATATTTTTCTTAATTTTTCTATTGCTTCCTGGTTACCGTCATAAGAGTATACATGCTCTACACCGTTTTCTTGTGCAACTTTTGCAATATTTTTTGCTTCTTTTCCAACTGTTATTAATATATCTATATTGTTGCTAGCAACCTCTTTTCCGACATCTTCATGAAGTTTTTTAGAAAATTCTCCAAGTTCAAGCATATCTCCTAAAACTGCAATTTTTCTGTTCCCCTGCATTTTATTTAGATATTGGATAGCAGATTTCATAGAATCGTAATTTGCATTATAACAGTCATTTATTACAGTGTATCCTCTTTCAACTTTTTGAACATCTAATCTCATTTTACTTAATTCAAATTCTTTTATTCCTTTTTTTACTTTTTCATCTTCTATGTTCAATATTTTTCCTACAGATATTGCTGCTAAACTATTGTAAACAAATGCTTCTCCTCCAACAGGTACCTGAATTTTTCCCCCATTCTTTTTTTCTGCCTCATCCAGGTTTACTGTAAGGTCATACTCACTTCCATTTTCATTATATTCAATATTTTTGGCCATTATCATGCTTTTATTATTTATTCCATAGGTAAAAACCTTACATGTTGAGTTTTCTTCATTCCATTTATGTAACAAGTCGTTATCATTGTTAATAATTAATGTTCCATCTTTTGCAAGTCCATCTAGTATTTCTAACTTTGCCTTTAATATATTTTCTCTTGAACCTAGATTTCCTATGTGTGCAGTTCCAACGTTTGTAATTATTGCAACAGTTGGTTTTGCTATATTTGTCAATTTGCTTATTTCCCCAAAGTGGTTCATTCCCATTTCAACTACTAAAGCTTCTTCGTCTTTTAATTTTAGAATTGTCATTGGCATGCCAATATGATTATTCATATTACCCTTCGTTTTTAGCGTTTTATATTTTTCCGAAACTACACTTGCAACAGCATCTTTTGTACTGGTTTTTCCAACGCTTCCTGTTATTGCAATTACTGGTATGTTATACTTCTCTCTTTTTAAAGCAGCCATTTTTCCTATTGCATCAACAGTATCTTTAACTTCAATTATAAATTTTCCTTCAATTTTGTTCGGATTTAGTCCTTCAATTTTGTTAATTATACATCCCTTGGCACCTTGTTCAAAAGCTTCCATATAAAACTTTGAGCCATCATTTTTTTCTCCTTTAAATCCTACATATATGTCTCCATTGTTTATTTCTTTTGTATTCCTTGAAAAGCTTTTACATTGTTCTTCTTCATTCCCATATAAAAGTTTTCCTCCAGTAACATTTAAAATTTCTTGTACGGTTAGGTATTTGTTCATCAATTCTCCTCCAATATTTTTTTATTATTATATTCCTATCGAATTCTTTTTGCAACAATTTCTAATAGATTTCACATTTTACACAAGGCCGCTTTAATTATCTTAATAAAAAATACAGAGATGGTAATTTTTTATTACAATCTCTATATTTTTTATTTTTAATGTGTTAGTGTACCATCAGGAGTATTTACAATTACTAGTATGTCTTCCTCTTTTCCTGTTTCTGCATTTATATATACTAAAAATTCATTTCCATCAACTTTACCTTTAAATTCCCAACATAAAACCTCTGTCTTCCATTCAGTCGGAATCATTGCCAAATTTGTGCTTAAAATTTCAAGTTCTTTATTTATTACTTCTTTTGCCTTTTCCTCCGTAATTAAGTTTTGCGGAATTTTCCTTGTATAATGTGAATTTAAATATCCTGTTGTTTCAATTCCAAGTATGCTTCCATCATCTAGTGCTACCTTTACTTTTATTAAGTCCGGATACATTACAACCATACCGTTTTCAGAGTTTTGATTATAAGCATAATTTATTGTAACAATTCCATTTTGTTTTAAATAGTAGGTTTCTTTCATATCCATATATCCGTGATTATTTAAGAAGGCTTTTGCTAATTCATCTGCTTTTTCTTGGTTTATAGTCTCTGCATTTACCGATTTATTATAATTTGCAAATATTACATGCCCTCCTTTTTTTGAAATTGATATTGTTGCTGGATTGTCACTTTCTTTCATTTTTACGCTAAAATCATAGGAAGGTATTTCCGCATTTTCTGAATAACCATTTGATGTTATTTCTTCAATTTTGTCTTCTCCATAAAATTCCTTAACTTTTTGATTTGCTTCATCTTCATTTATATCTTCTCCCGTTAAGCCTTTCTTTTCACTTGATGTTATATGGTCTGAAAATGCTCCATCATATATCAAGCCACTGTATTCGTGGAAATTTTCTTCTAAGCTTGTAAAGGAATCTGCTGTAATTGAACTAACCTGTGTTGCAAATGCCTGTGTTCCTTTATTTTCCAGCTCTCTCCATTTTATTCTTCCATTATTTAAATCTGTAGATAATTGATTTAGAGTGTTTTCCAACTCTACACTATAGTTGTGTAATTCCTTTATGTTATTAAAATCTTCTTGTGTTAAGCTTTCCCCTTCAATATTTTTTCTTGATAAAGTATAACTGTAATCGCTTACCTGATTTAAAAATTTAGAGGTACTTTCTAATTCATGGCTGCTTATTGGTAATTGTGCTAAACAGCTTTGCGCAACACTTGCTTCTCTCCATACATTTGTTAATGTTTCAGCTCCATGTTCTGGCGTTGTTGAAATCATTGCCTTTGCAAGGTATGTTTCAACATTTTGTACATAATCTACTAATTCAAAAAAAGCCATGTTATTTTTATTTTCTGAGGCTGTTATATATTTTCTTGTTTCCTGATAAGCATAATATACTATAGCTCCAACAACTACAATCGCCAAAATAATTCCTACAATAATATAGTTCTTTTTAGTGTTATCATTCGTTTTTAAATGAGTATTTTTAATCAATTCTAATTCTCCCTTCTAACTACAAAATCTGTGTTTCCCAATTGTTTTTATTAATGGCCTTGACCATATCCACTTATTTGTTGCCGTTGCAGGATTAAAATAGTATAAAGCGCCTCCAGACGGGTCCCAACCGTTTAACGCATCTCTGGCTGCTTTTACAACAGTGGAACTTTCTGATATTGCAACATTTATTTGTCCATCAGACACTGCTGTAAATGCTCCTGGTTCATATATTACCCCAGCTATTGTATTGGGGAATTTTGATGATTTTACTCTATTTAAAATTACTGCTCCTACTGCTACTTGCCCCTCATATGGCTCACCTCTCGCTTCTCCATTTATTGCTCTTGCAAGTAATTGAACATCTGATGTTGAATTTGAATTGCTCGCTGCCTTAGTTTTGGATTCCATTATTGCTGAAATTGCAAAAAGTATTGCAACTAATATTATCCCACTTAATATGGTTTTCATTAAAATAGTTTTGTATTTTTTCATTTTGCAGTTCCCTTCTCAATATATTTATTTTTATTATTAGTAATTTCTTTATTTTTATACATTTTTATCTTTTGTTTTTTTATATGTTATGATAAAATGCTTATAGCAATTTCTTATTTAAATGAAAGGATTTATTTTTACATGAGAAAAATTTTAATTTTTTATGCTTCTTTTGGTGGTGGGCATTTATCTGCCGCAAATTCTATAAAGCAATATATTGATAAACATTATGCAGATTGCGAAACTAACTTGGTTGACTGCATGTTGTATGTTAATAAAAAAATAAATAAAATTAGTACAACAGCTTATAAAGAAATGGCCAAAAAGTTTCCTTGGGCTTGGGGTGAAGTTTATACTTTGTCTCAAAAAGGCCCCATCGCCAGAATCAGTTCCACTGCAAATAATCTACTGGCAAAAAAGCTTTTAAAATTAATAAAAAGTTACCAACCAGACATTGTTATTTCTACACACCCTTTTGGAAGCCAAATGGTAAGCTATTTAAAAAGAAAAGCCTTAACTGATTGTAAATTAGCTACCATCTTAACGGATTTTGCACCTCATGAGCAATGGTTAGTTGGAAAAGAATTTGTAGACTTTTTCTTTGTGTCACACGAGAAAATGAGACAAAGCTTAATCTCTGAAAACATTCCTGAGGACAAGGTTTTTGTAACAGGAATTCCTCTGTCTAATAGATTTTTGAAGCATTTTAATAGAGCTTCTGTAATGGAAAGTTTAGGATTAAACCTAGATAAAAGGGTCATATTATTTTTTGGTGGTGGGGAGTTTGGCCTTGGAAAAGAGCAAACAGTTAAAATTTTAAAAGCCTTTATCGATAATATTTCTAACCATCAAATAGTTGCGATTTCTGGCAAAAACGAAAAAATGAGAGAGGAATTCGAAAAACTTGTAAAAGCTGAAAAAGCAGAAGATATAGTAAAAGTTTTAGGCTATACTCATCAAGTACCAGAATTAATGAGTATTTCGGATTTAGTTGTTACAAAACCTGGTGGCTTGACAACAACTGAAAGTTTGGCTTCTGGTTTACCAATTGTTGCAATCAACCCCATTCCCGGCCAAGAAGAGGAAAATGCAGAATTTTTAGAGAATGCCGGTGTTGCAGTCTGGCTAAAAAAGGATTCAAATTATTCTTCTATTATCTGTGAATTATTAAATGATAATAAAAAACTTCATCAAATGAGAATTAACACAAAATTATATGCCAAAAGAAATTCTACAAAAGATATTTGTAATATAATTCTTGGAGATGAATTAAAAAAACACATACAAAAAGAGATTTAAGCTATTTAACTTAAATCTCCTTTTTTATAATTGTACCCTTCCTTCCAATGCTCTGCTTAAAGTAACTTCATCTGTATACTCTAAGTCTCCTCCTACTGGAATTCCATGTGCAATTCTAGTAACTTTTATTCCTAATGGTTTTATTAGTTTAGATAGATACATCGCAGTTGCTTCTCCTTCTACTCTTGGATTAGTTGCAAGTATTACTTCTTTTACAGTTCCATCCATCAATCTCGCCAAAAGTTCTTTTATCTTTATATCATCTGGCCCTACTCCATTCATTGGAGATATTGAGCCATGCAGTACATGGTAAACGCCTTTAAATTCGTGTGTTTTTTCCATTGCTACTACATCTCTTACATCTTCTACCACACAAATTACTGATTGATCTCTTGTGGTATTTGAGCATATTGGGCATGGATCTGTATCCGTTATATTGTAGCACTTTGAACAATACTTTAAATTTTTCTTAGCATTTATTATGCTTTGTATAAATTCGTTAGTTTCTTCTTCACTCGCATCTAATATATGAAATGCTAGCCTTGCTGCTGTTTTATTTCCTATACTTGGTAACTTTTCAAAGCTTTCTATTAATTTTTCAATTGATGGTGCATAATATGACATGTGAATTTTTCTCCTATTACATTAATCCTGGAATATTAAATTTTCCTAAAGCTTGAGATGCAGCAGAATCTACTTGTTTTAATGCGTTATTTATACAGCTTGTTATAAGATCCTCTAACATTTCTACATCATCAGGATCAACTGCTTCTGGCTTTATTTTTAGTTCCAATATTTCTTTTTTGCCAGAAACCTTTACTTTTACAGCTTCTCCTCCACTTGTGGCCTCAAATTCTTTTTCTGCAAGTTCATCTTGTGATTTTTCCATATCAGCCTGCATTTTTTTTGCTTCTTTCATTAATTGGTTTAGGTTCATTCCACCAAAACCTCCACCCATTCCTGGGAATCCTCCTCTTTTTGACATATTACATTCCTCCTTGTTATTCTATTATATTAATTGGCATATCTATTCCATTTGTCAAATCTTCTATATTACTATTTTTAGTCATTATTTCATCATTATTATCTATTATTACCACTCTCATTGGCTTTCCCTGATCTATTGAGACCTGTTTTGTTATTTCACTCATATTCTCTGGCCTCTCTAGTATGGTTCTTCCAAATGGAGTCAAGCCCTTCTCAAACATTATGCCTATTGTCATATCATTTATTTGGTTTGCTGTTGATGTAGATAGTGCTGATGATAAAGATATTTTTCCTTCTTGTTTTATTTGCCCAATTATTTTTGGCCAAGTTTCTATCTTTTGTCCTAATTCAACTGCATTCATTTTTTTTATTTCAGGTTTAGGTCCTCCTATTGCCCCATTTTGCTTTTCACTATCCACATTTTTTCCTTTTGTTGTGGATAATCTAGCCCTATTTCTTAACTGATCAATCTCTTTTTCAAGTCTTGATACTTTATAATTCAAATTATTTATTTCTTCTTTATTTTGCAAATTTTCGACTTCTGTTTTTTGATTTTTTTCATTAGTATTCATATTTAAATCATTAGCACCATAGTGCTCTTTTCCTTCAGAAATTTGATTACTACACAATTTTATTATTGTTACTTGAAACATTATTAATTTTTGTGAAGACCATTTTATATCATTTTGAAGATTAGAAAGTTCATATATTATCGATATTAGGACTTCTTTTGTAGTACTATTTGCCAACTCTTGTATATCTTTCTTTTCCTTTTCTGAATATACTTCTAGGTTCATTCCCGTTTTGTATATTAATATATCCTTAACATATTTTATTATTTCCCATAAATAATTTACAATATCCTTTCCTTCAGATATAACTTCATTTATGCTGTTTAATGCTTCTGTATAATTTTTATTTAATATACTTTTAGTAATTTTGTATACACTTTCTGTTTTTGGAATTCCAACTAACTCTTTTACAACCTCTTCTGTTATTTTTCCTTCTTCCTGCATACATCTTTCCAATATGCTTAAAGCATCCCTCATTGCTCCTTCTGCAAGAATAGAAATTAGCTTTTTTGCTTCTGGTGTTATATCTATTTTACTTTCATCACACACATAATTTAATCTTTTTTCTATATTTTCATTTGATATTTTCTTGAAATCAAATCTTTGACATCTTGAAAGTATTGTAGCTGGTAATTTTTGTGGTTCCGTTGTTGCCAATATAAATTTAACGTGTGCCGGTGGCTCTTCAAGAGTTTTAAGTAAGGCATTAAAAGCTCCTATTGAAAGCATATGTACCTCATCTATTATATATACTCTATATTTTGCAAGAGTAGGCAAAAAGTTCACTTCATCTCTTATTGCTCTTACATCTTCAACACTGTTGTTTGAAGCAGCATCCATCTCTACAATATCTGTTAATGAGCCATCTAATGCGGCCCTGCATATTTCACATTCGTTGCATGGTTCTCCATCTTGTGGATTTAAACAATTTACAGCTCTTGCAAGAATTTTTGCAGCAGAAGTTTTTCCAGTTCCTCTTCCACCATTAAACAGGTACGCATGTCCCACTCTATCATTTATTAACTCATTCTTTATTGTTCTTACTATATGTTCCTGTCCTACTATTTCGTCAAATCTCTTTGGTCTAAATTTTCTATATAACGCGGTATATTCCATATTTTCACCTCCAAAATTGTGGTGTAATTCATCTATATTGTAAAAAAGTATGAGATTAATTTTATTTAGCTTCTCCGTGGAAAGTACTCCACATAAAGAATTTTCGCTTATTGCTGCTTCTTTCCAGACCTGACAAGGTTCACGGTTCTTTATTGGTGTGCTCTCCACACAAAAGCTAAAGTATATTTCTCATACTTTATGTAGTATATACTATTTTTTTTATATTATCAAGTAAATTTTTATTTTTCTTTACCTTTATTTTATTCTTTTGAATATAAAACCTTCTGTTATCTCTTTTGTAGTAGTTCCCTCTTCACTTAGACCCTCTTCTGGAAGGTTCAAATTTATAGTTGCTTTATATTTTATTTTATTTATTTTTAAAATAATATCAAAACTTACTGTAAAAGCAAATTCTTCTTCATTTTCCCCTATTTTTGTAATTAAAGTTCCATCATGTTTAACTTCTGTATCTTCTTCAGATATGAATTTTCCAATATTACAATTGGCAATTCTAATTGCTGCAGAACCACCCTTACTTCCTATTTCAAGTGTCTTTGTGTTGCTACTTTTTCCTCCTTTATATTCTAATTTATTATCAATTAGAAAACTATCATCATAAACAAAAAGCCTTCCATCATTGCTATTTGGCATATATGCTTTTATTGTTCCTTTTTGTGGAGCTTTTTTTACTTCAATATTCTCAATTGTAACAGATTCTAAAATATCTTCAGTTAAATCACTATTTTTATCTATAAAAAAGTATATATCATTACTTTGGTTTACATTAAGATTCCATCTTGAAGAATTTGTTTCTTGTTCATCTTCTTGTGTGTCTGAATTTTGTTCTCCTTCAGCTGTACTTATTATTGTTATTTTAGTAAGCTGATAGGGCATGTTTTTTTCTCCTTCAACTTGGTACTGTATAATAATTAAAAGTACCGTTATTATTATTATAAGTAAAATTCCTATGGCTGTACAAAATTTTATTTTATCTTTCATATCAGTATTCATGTACAGAATTTTCCTTTCTATTCTTAGTTGGCGGAGACGGTGGGATTCGAACCCACGGGCCGGCTTAAACCGACTAACTGATTTCGAGTCAGCCTCGTTATGACCACTTCGATACATCTCCTCTTGTGCTTTTATATTATATCAAAAAATTATAAAAAGTCAAACATATAAAAAAGTAAAAGGCATCTTGGGGAAAATCCCTTAAGCCTTTTACTTGTTCATACTATATTACAATTTTAAATTATAGCACAAATTTCTTTATTAAAATAAGTCCTGATGCTAATATTGTTAAGACTCCTAAGCTTGTGAACGCATACACCATTGTTTCACCTGTTTGTACTGCTATCATTACTGGTGCATCATCTATATCATCTTCTCCATGTTTGTTATTATCTGGAGTTGAATCAATGTCTGGAGCTCCATATTCGTTGTAATCTTTGCTTATTTCTGCCCAGTTATCCATTACTCCAAAGTTCTCTGTATCGTTTATCCATGTTAAGACAATTTCAACTTCTGTGGTATCTCCTGGTTTTAATAATATACTTTTTGCCTGGTCTGCTGTAACAGTATTTTCATCTATTACCTTCCAAAGAGGGTTATCTTCTTGTACGAATTTCAGTCCTTGTGGAATATAATCTTTTATTTCTTTTGCATATCCTGCTATTGTACCTTCATTCTTTACTCTTATTTTATATCTGAACTTTACTGTAACCTTATCTATTTTGCTCTTTTTTAGATCAACTTTTACTATTTGTTCTGGATCATCTTCTGCTTTATGTCCTGTCTGAGTTATTTTTTCTTCTCCATTTTCTGTTACTATTGCTTGTGTTACCCATTTTCTAAGTGATAAATCGAACCATTGAACCTTTATTTTTTCAATGTCTTGGTCATCTTCTCCTTCATTCCATTGGTTTGGAGTTGAATCTCGATCTTCAATGTCTTTTCCATTCTTATCTGTGTTCTTAGATATTTGTGCTTTATTTATTATAATCTTATCAGATGTATTTGGTTCAATTACTTTGAAAGCAATTTTTAAGTCTTTGTAATCAAGTACGTCCCTTTCTTTATCATAAGCTTTTAGAAGTGCTGGGTTTTCGTTACTGTCCCCTCTCCTTGCTTCACCTTGTTCTTTTGATAAATAGTCTGTTACAACTGATACAGCATCAGCAACATCTGTAACAACTTTTCCGTCTTTGTCAAGCATCTTCCATCTGTATTCTGTGTTTGTTTCATTCTCTGGTAAGAACTCTATTCCCTCTGGTAAATCATCTTTTACTCTGCCTGCATATCCGTCTATTTCACCTTCATTGTATACACGTATTGTGTATATTACTGTATTTCCATTTGAAACAAGCACTGGCTCTTTCGTATGTGTATATGTTGCTGTTGTTCCTGTTCCATCTTTTAATGCTGTTGTGTCTACTTGAGGAATTCTACTTGTTATTTCAGTTGTTTCAACCTTTGTGATGAACTTTCTTAAAGATAGGTCAAATTCTTTAATTATGACTTTTTCAAAATCGTCATCATCTTGTTGCCCTGGTACATAATCTTTTGGGATTTCTTCGTCTTTGTAGTCTTCAAGTTTTTTTCCTGTTGGTACATTTACATTATCTTCTTCTGAATCTCTGTCCTTTACTGTATTTCCATTCTCATCTGTAAAATTAGAAATATCAGCAATATTTGTAATTTTCTTAACCATAGGGGCTGTTTTTAATACCCTACATACAACTTTTACATCTTTGTATGCAAGTGAATTACCATCAAATGCTACAAGTTTGTTCTCTCCAGGTGTTTGTTCGTTTTCTTTAGATAAATAATTCGTTTTTATTATCTTTGCTTTTGTTTCATCAGTTGTCTCACTTCCATTTGCATCATACATTTTCCAACCATAGTTTTTATTAATGGTATTTTGTGCTATAAATTCTAGTTGTTCTGGTAAGTGGTCTGTTATTTCAGCTGCATAACCGTCTTCTGGGCCTTCATTGTATACACGTATTGTATATTCTACTAAGTCCCCAACGGCAACTCCTAGTGGATCTTTTGGATGATTGTATATTGCGGTAGTTGAGGTTCCATTTACTAGTGGAGTTACATCTGGTACTGGAATTCTGCTAGTTATTTCTTCATTATTTATTTTTGTAATGAATTTTCTTAAGCTTAAATCAAATTGAGTATTTGGAACTGTGATTGTTATTGTTCCATTTACCAAACCTACTGTTGAACCTTGTTTTTGCATTTCTGTTGTCTCTGGAGAAAATTCAGCATTTGTTACTTCATAACCATTTTCTGTAAAAGACTTTGTAATATTTACTTTAAGTTCACCAATTAGTTGAATGTACTTATCTGGTGCTTCAATTTCTCTTATTGTAATTACGTCTATTCCTTCATCTTCCATTACAACAGAATCCATGTTTATCAAACCATTTTCATCTGTTGTGTATGTGCTTTCATTTCCGCCATTAATTTTTATTCCAAATTTTGCTCCCGCTAATTTCTTTGTATTATTATGTGCATCAACTTTTATAAGTTGTAATTTGTATAATCCAGGATTTTTTTTGTTCGGAACTGTTACTGTTATTGTTCCATTATCAATGGCTACTGTTGTACCTTGCTTTTGCTCATCTGTTGTATCTGATGAAAATTCAACATTACTTACTGCATAATTTCCATTTGATATTGTTTTTTCTACATTTAATTTTAATTGTCCTATTAATTTTGTATATCCTGTTGGAGCTTCTATTTCCTCTATAATTATAGTATCTGTTCCTTCTCCAGTTATAGTTACTGGAGTTATACTTAATACTCCTGATTCATCTGTTGTATATTCCCTAGAGTCCTCATTGTTTACTTTTACGCTAAATTTTGCTCCTGCAAGCTTTGTGTTGCTATTCTTTGAATCAACTTTGATTACCTGTAATTTATATGTACCTTGTATTGATTTGTTATCTACTGTAATTGTTATCTTTCCTGTTGTCTTATCTATTGCTACAGGGCTGCCCGCTGTAATTACTTGTCCATTTTTGTCTGTTACTGTTATAGTTGTATTTTCTACGTCTATTACGTTTGCACCATTTTCTATTTTTTTTGTAACTTCTAGAGTTATTGTTCCTTCAAATTTATTGTACCCACTTGGTGCTGTTGTTTCTTTTATTATATATGTGTCTTTTGTAGATAAATCTGTTATTTCTGTTGTTCCAAGATTTACAATTCCATTTTCATTTGTTGCTGTTTTATCTGTTCCATTTACATTAAATACGGCTCCTTGAAGTCTAGCATTTGTTGTTGCATCTTGTTTTATAATCTCAATTTCATACTTTCCTTCAGCCTTTTTTATTATTAATTTTTCAAAATCATCATCATCTTGCTCACCTTTGTAGAAGTAATTTGAATCAGCTAAATCATCTTTGTTTACTGTATTTCCTTTGTAATCTTCCATTGAGTCTTTATTTACATTTGGCTTTGTGTTTGGCTCAGAGTCTCTGTCTGCTCCAGTTTGGCTTATTATTGTTTTATTGATTTCTGCATCAAATTCTTCTGAAATCCATGCAACATTTGTAAGGATTTTATCTGTTGCCCCTGCTAATTGTGTTACTTCGCATTCTATTTGTATTGTTTCAGATGCAAGTGCAGTGCTATTATAAGCTTGCAAATTATCAGTATTAGATGTTCTCTTTAATTTTAGTAAATTGTCTGCTTCAGAGTAACTATCAAGCTCAAAGTTGCCTGATATAACTTGTATGAATTTTAATCCTGTTGGTAATTGGTCTTGAATTTTTGTAGCTCTACCAATTTTTTCTCCTTCATTGTATATTGTTAAATTGTATATTACTTTGTCTCCAGTTTTTACTTCCACAGGATTTTTTCTGTGATTATAGGTTGCCGTTGTTCCTGAATTTAATGTACTTAAATTTATTTTTGGAATCCTTGGCTCAGCGACATCTGTTCCATTTACTTTAGTAATATATTTTCTAAGTGCTAGGTCGAATGTTTTTTCTAAATTTACTACTGTTAGATTTATCGTATTTCCATCTATTGTAACTTTTGGTTTTTGTGAATCATTTGATGTTTGCATATTATAATTTACATTTTTAAGTTGAGGGTTGCTTATAGTATACACTCCGTTTGTTATTGCTTTTGTTACTTCTATTTGTAAGCTATTAATTATTTTTTTATAGCCTGCTGGGGCATTTGTTTCTTCAACTGTTATTGTATCTATACCAGATTGAGCAACATTTATTCTATCTATTGTTATAATTCCTTCTGAATTTGTTTTTGCAGTCTTTTCTGTTCCATCTGGCAATGTAATTTTGAATTCTGCTCCTGTAAGAGCATTATTATTTGTATCTGTTTTTAATAATTTTAAATTATACGAGCCAGTCATTTTTTCGTCTGGTACTGTTACTGTAATTAACCCATTTGTTAGATTTAATGTCGAACCTTGTTTTTGTGCATCTGTTGTATCTGTTGAGAAGGTTGCACTTCCTGCTTCATATTTATCTGCACTTTCTATTTTTGTTACATTTACTTTTAATGTTCCAATTATTTTGTTATATCCTATTGGAGCTTCTATTTCTGTTATTGTTATTACATCTGTTCCTGTTTTATCAATTGCGATATTTGGAATTGTAATTATACCATTGCTATCTGTTGCACTTTCTGTTAATGTAACTCCATTTAATTCAACTTTAAATTTTGCTCCAGAAAGTTTTGTCCTTATGTTTTCTTTATCCACTTTTACTAATTGTAGATTATATAGTCCACTCTTTTTCTCATTCGGAACTGTAACACTTATTGTTCCATTAGCCAGGCTTACTTCTAGTCCTTCTTTGTTAGATTCTGAAGTTGTTGTTGTGTATGTCATATTGCTTACATATAAACCATTCTCTCCAATTGATTTTCTTACATTTATCGTTATACTTCCAATTAATGTTTTATACCCAGCTGGTGCGGTTTTTTCATTTATAACAATAGTATCTGTTCCAATCTCTGAAATTGATATATTAGAAATTGAGATCATACCATTACTATCTGTTGTATATTCTTGTTCTTGTCCGTTATTTATTTTTACTCCGAATTTTGCTCCAGAAAGCTTTGTGTTTGCATTTGCTTTATCCGTTTTTACAATTTGTAGGTTATACGATCCATTCAGAACTTTTATAGTATTTGTTATTTTGTATGAATATGGAGTCTGCTCAATAATTACAACTGGTTGTTCTGTATTTGGTGCATTTGCAACAGACCAATATTTTGCTGTTCTATTTGTTCCAGATACGGAAATGTCTATTGTTATTCCCATAATATTTGAACTTGCTGGCACCATTAAATAAAATTCTGTTCCAACTAATTGCTTTAATGTCTTTGATGTTGGAGCAATAGTTCCACTAACATTTTTTACCGCTATTGTTGGTGTTATTGTATTTCCATTTAGGTCTTTATAAGTTGCAGATAAGTTGTAATTTGTGTCTATTAGTTGATTTATCTTATATGGTCCAAATACGAGGTTTCCATTTACTTGCGTTGTAGTTACACCATCTATTACTAGTTCTACTGGATTAGAATTTACGTCTGTTGAT
This sequence comes from uncultured Clostridia bacterium, assembly GCA_934130025.1. Taxonomy (GTDB): domain Bacteria; phylum Bacillota; class Clostridia; order TANB77; family CAG-508; genus CAG-245. Next base: position 16,015 of record CAKOXG010000009.1, on the reverse strand, counting down.
ACATAGCTTGAATTTGCATTTGCATTGTCAATGTAATAGCTATATAAAGATTTTAGCGCGTCTATTTTATCTAATCCATCCTTTCCAAGAAGGTCATCAAAAGCCTTGTAGTCTCCATCCAATTTATAAGTCGCATTTCTATATAGGTTTATTTCGTCTGCAGAATAATGGTATGTTCCTGTTGGATTTGTAAAATACCAAATTGCAAGTTGCTGTATAACATCAATCTCGTCTGAAGAAATTCCACTATAAGCTTCATCTGGTATTACACTTTTTAGAAAAGAATTCTTTTCAGCTGTGTTTTCTGTTGCCGGAATTAGATATAAATGGTCTAAAACCCACATTAATTTATTGTAGTTTGTACCTGTTGGTAAAGCGTTTATATATGGACTTGGAATTGAACTTAAATTTTTTAAATTAAATCTTTGATTATATGTACTTTTAGTAACAGTTCCACCTGTAGCCATATCTGATGAGCCAAATCCAGGTCCTGCTTTTATACAGTATATTGTTTTGCTAAAGTCAGCCGTTTCTCCTGGATTTACACTACTATATGATGCAATTTTCCATACTTTTTTTGCACTTTGTTGGTATCCATATCCAGAGCTTCTAAGTGATTCAAGCCCAAGATATATTGGATTTACGCTTTCTGCCTTTACAGCCGTTGTAAGTGCTAAAATTGTTCCAATCATTACAATAAAAATAATTACAAGACTCTTTAAAAACTTATTCATTATTCTTCCCTTTCTATTTTCCTTGTATAGATTTTAACAATATTATATATATAAGTCAATTACGTTTCTTGTAAAAAATGTCAATTTTATGTAATAAAAATACTGCTTCTTCTACGGAAATTTAATACTCATGCCTTTTTTTCATTTTTATTACATTTTTTATTTTTTTTTATTTCTCTAAGCTCTTTAAAAAAATCCTTCATTATTTGTCTACATTCGGTTTCCATAATTCCTGTTTCTAATTCAACTTTGTGATTAAACTCATAGTCATCAATTAGGTTTAAAACTGATCCACAAGCGCCTGTTTTTTTGTCCATTGTTCCAATTATTAATCTCTTCAATCTGGCTTGTATTATGGCTCCAGCACACATTGTGCAAGGCTCTAAAGTAACATACATAGTACAATCTTCTAGTCTCCAAGCATTCATTTTTTTACTTGCTTTTTGTATGGCTATAATTTCTGCATGTTTTGTTGTATCTTTTTTCGTTTCTTTAATGTTATGTCCTCTTGCGACTATTTCATTATTTTTTACAACTACCGCTCCTACGGGCACCTCATTTTTCTGATATGCTTTTTTTGCCTCTTTTATAGCTTCTTTCATAAAATATTCATCATTTTTTTTCTTTATATCTATCTTTTCTGTTTTATTCAAATCTATCCTCCTCTATATTTGATAAAAACTATTTTTTACTTGATTTTTTAGTGTTTCTATTATATCATAATTTTATATTTTTAGAATATCATTTATTGCAAAATTAGTTAAGAGCAATGGTATTTTATTACTCTATGTACCTTCAATAGAAACAAGAAAGGAATAATTTTTTATATGAAAGCAATTATACAAAGAGTTACATCAGCAAGCGTTACCGTTGATAAAAATGTTTCTGGAAAAATAAATGCAGGATTTTTGGTTTTATTAGGAATAAAATCCACAGATACTAAACAAGATGTGGATTATATGGTAAAAAAGATAATAAATTTGCGAATTTTCAGAGATGAAAAAGATAAAATGAATCTATCTTTAAAAGATGTAAATGGAGAACTTTTAATTGTGTCTCAGTTCACTTTATATGGTAATGCAAGTGGTGGAAATAGGCCTTCATTTATTGAAGCTGCAAAACCTGAAATAGCACTTCCTTTATATGAATATTTTATATCAGAATGCAAAAAACAAATAAAAATTGTACAAACAGGAAAATTTGGAGCAGATATGAAAGTGGAGCTATTAAACGACGGGCCTGTGACAATAATATTAGAATCAAAATAAATAATTGACAACTCGTACTTAAAATGCTATTATAGTAGCAAGATTTGTGTTTGTAGCTCAGCAGGATAGAGCGCTTCCCTCCTAAGGAAGAGGTCGGGGGTTCGATTCCCTTCAAGCACACCAAAATTTTTTTATAACAATTAGTTATTCAAAAACTTTTAGTCCTTCTGGATTAAAAGTTTTTAGTTTTATTTCTGTTTATTTTTTTACTTTTTCGTGTTATAATTGTTTGTAGTTTTTTAAGGAGATATTAAAAATGAAACATATTTTAAGTTATATGAGACGTGCTATTGATGATTACAATATGATTGATGATGGAGATAAAATCGCTGTTGCTTTATCTGGCGGCAAAGATTCTATTACTATGCTTAAAGCACTTAAAAATTTACAAATTTTTTACCCTAAAAAGTTTGAATTAATTGCAATTAGTGTTAACCCGGGATTTGAATTTTTTGATGCTGATTTTTTAAGAAAGATATGTTCTGAACTGGATATTCCATTTTTTGAAGAAAAATATGATATTAGTAAAATTATTTTTGAAGATAGACATGAAAAAAATCCCTGCTCTCTGTGTGCTAATTTACGTAGAGGGATATTAAATACCGCTGCAAAGAGAGAAGGTTGTAATAAGATTGCTCTTGGGCATAATTTAGATGATGTTCTTGAAACTTTTCTTATGAATTTATTTTTTGCTGGAAATATTTCTACTTTTTCTCCTGTCAGCTATATGGATAGATCTGGTATGACTGTTATTAGGCCATTAATCTATGTACCAGAAAAAGACACAAAAAGATTTGTTAAGAGGTATGGCACTCCAATTATGCCAAAAGTTTGCCCTATGGACGGTAATTCTACAAGAGAATATATTAAGCAACTAATAGTCACATTATCTTTAAAAAACAAATATGTTAAGGCAAACATTATGGGTGCCATAAAAAGAAAAAACTTAAACGGATGGAAGGACACTTCATTTTAAAGTGTCCTTTCGTTATTTTTTATTTTCTTTTCTAAATTATTCTCACTTTTTTCTTTATCCTTAACCTTCTTTTCAAAGCTTTTTCTGCTTAGACTAAATACCGAATTGAATTTTGTTCCGTTTTTATTTAGAACATTCTCCCCAAAACTCTCGAGATATTGCATTCTTGCTTTTATTTTTTTCTCATTACATATCCTTACTATATTTTCAATTTCTACTGCTGGCTGTCTAAATATGTTTCTTGTCATTTCTATATTGTTTTTTTGGCACGTTTATATTATCCTACATGTTTCTTCTGCAGTATGCCTGAATATATTTCCTGTAATTTCAATATTATTTTTTCACGAATTTGTTTTAGTTCTTCTATTTCAATCATATTTATCCCTTATTATAAATTTTCTAATAATTCGACATTGTTTTACTCAACGTTATCAATATTATCTTTAATTATTTCAAATATTTCTGTTCCAAAAATTTCTTTCATTTTATAAAAGTTAATTTTCTCTTTTCCTCCATGCTATATTTTACTCAATAAGAAAATTATTCTTATTGAGTATATGTTATTTTGCAAAATTTAAAAATTCAGATAAATCTTGTAAATCTTTTTCTGCTTGTTCTTCTGTATCTGCTTTTATTCCAATATAAAATTTAATTTTAGGTTCTGTTCCTGAAGGTCTTACACAACACCAAGCATCATTCTCCAATTTATAGTAAAGAACATTCGAGTTTGGAAGCCCTGTTTCTTCTACAACTCCTGTTTCTAAATTCTTTGCAGTATTTAGCTTGCAGTCTTTTATCTCTAGTACTTTGTACTTTCCAAATTGTGTTGGAGGATTCTTTCTCATATCTTCCATCATTTTTTTAATTTCTTCTGCTCCTGTTGCACCTTCTCTTGTGACCGCTATTGTTTTTTCTTTATAAAATCCATATTTTGTATATATATTATGCATTTGATCCCATAAGGTATAGCCTTTTCCCTTATAGTACGCTGCAGCCTCGCAAAGAGCCATTACTGCTGATATTCCATCTTTATCTCTAGCATATGTGCCAATTAGGCAACCATAACTCTCTTCAAATCCAAACATATAGGTATTTTCACCTGTTTGTTCAAATTTTCTTATTTGTTCTCCTATATATTTAAATCCTGTTAGTACTTCGATTAATTTTAATTTATATTCTTTAGCTATTGCCCCAGCTAAATTTGATGAAACAATTGTTGTAACAAAAGCTCCATTTTCAGGAATTAGTCCTCTTTCTTTTTTTTGAGATAATTCATATTCAGCAATCAACAATGCTGACATGTTTCCAGAAAAAGAATGATATTCTCCAGTTTTTGAATCTTTTGAGTATATGCCCAATCTATCTGCATCTGGATCATTTGCAACAATTATATCAGCATCTACTTTTTTTGCCAATTCCAGTGCCAATTTAAAGGCATTTGGGTCTTCCGGATTAGGATAACTTACTGTTGGGAAATCTCCATTTGGTTTTTCTTGTTCTGGAACAACATGTACATGTGTAAATCCTAATTCTTTTAATATTCTTTGCACAGGAACATTACCAGCGCCATGAAGAGGAGTATATACAATATTTATTTCGTCCTGCATTCTTTTAATAGCATCTTGGTTTAATACTAAAGATTTTAATACATCAATATAAGCATCATCAATTTCTTTTCCTATTACATTATATAATCCACTATTTTTTGCTTCTTCTTTATCTATATTTTTTATTTCACCAAAATCCAAAATTTTATTTACTTCCTCTATTATTCCCCCATCATGTGGTGGAACAATTTGTGCACCATCTTCCCAATATACTTTATATCCATTATATTTAGGAGGATTATGGCTTGCCGTTATCATTATTCCAGCTATACAATTTAATTTTCTTACTGTAAAAGATAACTCCGGAACTGGTCTTAGATCTTCAAACACATATGTCTTTATACCATTTGCATTTAAACAAAGTGCAGTAAAATCACTAAATTCTTTTGACATATGCCTTGAATCAAAGGATATTGCTACAGGCTTTTTATCTGGATTATGTTTGTTTATATAATTTGCTAACCCCTGAGTAGCTTTAGTAACAGTATATTTATTCATTCTATTACTTCCATTTCCTATTACGCCTCTTAAGCCTGCCGTTCCAAATTCTAAATCTTTATAAAATCTGTCCTGTATCTCTTCTTTATTATTTCTAATTGATTCTAATTCATGTTTTGTTTCTTCATCAATTGCTGGGTCATTTAACCAAGCTTCATATTTTTCTATATAATCCATACTTTTTCCTTTATTTTTTTATTTAGGTTTTTTAGGATACCTATAAACCTTTTTTGGTGCAAAAAAAGTTCAAACTTTTTGTATAACAAAAAATTCAAACTTTTAATTTTAATTATACAATTATTTTATTTTATGAAATTCTTTGTATAATTTTCTTGCTGTTTCAGGGCTGTCTACTCCCTCTGCATTCTTTACAGGAGCAAATTCTTCTTCTCTCTTAACTCTCATAATTGCCATATCGTCTAATGACTCAAACGCATCAAATAAAAATGCTTCAAACTTGTATGCGTTTGGTGAATCAGATGTTACAATTTTTCCATCTTTATCAAGGTATTTAGCTTTTTTAAACGCACTATGGTATGGTAAAGAATTTTTACTTATCTCTTCTATCGCCTTAACGCTAAATAAATTGCATAATATATGTGATTCTCCATATATTAATCCACCTTTATTATCAGTTGCTTCAGCCATTTCTTTTGAAATTTCACTATATTCAACAACGCTTGGTTTTCCTTCTCTTCTACAAAATACACCTACTTTTTCATGTGGTCCCGCCTTAACAACACTTTTTCCAGCAGCAAGCACTTTCTTATCTATTGCAAGTCCTAGGAAAACTGGGTCAACCATATTTACAAGAACATTGTCAACTCCACCAATGAAAGCCCATTCAATTCCTCTTGTTTTCATATCATATATTATTCCATTTTTCTTCATTGACAAGAAGATTCCTCCATGGCCATCAGCAGCCATTTTTATTAATCCGTCTTCTCCTACCAATATTTTACCATTTGTGTCTATCATTGGTAGTTCTCCTTGTTTAAAAAATACAATTTTGTCTTTTGGATATCCAAAATAATTGTTTTTTTCAAAAAATCCTACAGTAGCATCATTATTCTCATTACTTGTCATTATGTACCATGTTACATAAACCCCATATTTCTCTTTTGCATTTTTTAATGTATCGCATAATATTTCAAATATAGGTTTATGTGAGTCTAGTCCAATATCAAAAGTTCCTTTTGGGCCATTGTGTCCTAACCTTGTTCCTTGACCTCCAGCCATTGTAACTGCTGCCAATTTTCCCTCTTTTATTGCTCTTAAGCCTATTTCTTCATAATATTTTACTTCCTCTTCTGTCATAGTGCTTCTATCTGTATATTCAGTTGGCTCTATTTTCGATTGATTAAAATCAACTTTTTGATTTACTCTTTTAAATAGTTCTTCCACTTGTGCAAAATCTAAAGTCAATATTTCATCTAAAAGTTTTATTTTCTTATCTTCACTTAGTTTCTCATATTGGCTTAATATCTGCTCTTGTCCATATTTCTCAAGCACTTTTTTTGCTGCCAAATATTTTTCTTCCATGCTTTTCTCCTTTCCAATACATAATTTATATGATTGTTCTTTTATATTATACTATTAGCATAAAATAGTCAATATTTTGTACTAAATTCTTAATATTAGAAAGGATCCATTTATTATTTTGCAACCTTAATTATATATTCTTCTTTATCCTTTTCTCCCAATGTATTTAAAATTTTTTCATGTTGATTTATTATATCTTTTACTTCGTTTTTCACTTCTTCTATATCATAACAATTTAATATTGTAATATTTTTATCTGTTTCCTGGTTTATCTTGTTAATTATTTCATTCATTTTTTCTATATAGTTCATCTTGCCTACAATTATAATATAGTCATTCTCTCTTATTTTGTTTTCTAATTCCTTATTATTCTCTTCGAACTTTTTCCACCCTATTTTCATTATTTTCTCTTTTTCTTTTAACTGAACTCGTTCTAATAATGTCTCCATCTCTACATTAATATTGTTTTCTAATATTGTGGTAACTTTTTCTCCTTCATTAATTTTTTTATCTATGTTTGGTAACAGCATTGTTACCAGGTGCCAATCACTTGCATAGAAACTACATATTTTTTTAGTATTCTTATTAACCTCGGTCATAATTTACCTCCAATTCTAAATAATGAATCTTAAGTTCATTATTATTCACTTATTTTTTTTAATCTCTTATGTCTATCTATGGTAAATTTTACCATTCTTACATTTATGTGTCAATATTATTACATTAGTAATCGTATGCCTTTTTTCGACACTATTGGTTTTTTCTGCATATTTGTTGCATTTTTTGATGTTTTATTTTATTATTTTTTACATTTTTGTTACATTTTTGTTACATTATGTCTTTGGATTTTTTATCTTATTTTTATATTTTTCCCAAATATGTATATTTTTTATTTTATTGTAAATACTTTTAGTAATAATTTTTTGAAAGGACGTGTAATCATGAAAAAATTTTCTTTTTTATATAAATTTACAATAATTAGTATACTTCTTACCATTTTTCTTTTTATAAACGCGGTTTCATATGTTAATGCTGTTAGTAGTAATCTTTCAGATGGAGTTTTCAGGTTACATGTTATTGCCAATAGTGATTCTGAAGAAGATCAGCTTTTAAAGTATAAGGTGAGAGATTCCCTCATTAAATACATGAATGAAATCTGCAAAGATGTATCTTCCAAACAAGAAGCAATGAGTATTGCCAAAAAACATATAGATGACTTTTATAACATAGCAAATGCTGTAATTGTAGATAATGGCTACGATTATCCTGTAAATATTACATTTGGTAAATATGATTTTCCTACAAAAAAATACGGAGATATTTCTCTTCCGGCAGGAGTTTATGATGCCCTAAGAGTTGAAATTGGAACTGCTTCCGGACAAAATTGGTGGTGCGTAATGTTTCCTCCTCTTTGTTTCGTAGATGTTTCTTCAGGTATTGTTCCTGATTCCTCTAAAGAATTACTCCAGGAGAATCTCCCAGCAGAAGATTATAATTTGATTACAGATTCTGGGAATAGTTCTGAATTAAAATTTAAATTTAAATTAGTAGAATTATTAGAAAACTTAAAATTAAAAATTGCATCTAATTAATAAAAAAATTCAAAGTTTAACTCTACCTTCCTAAATATTGTTAAACTTTGGATTTTTATTTATGATATTTTTCATTATTTGATATTTTAAAAGCTCTATATATTTGCTCTAACAGGAAAATTCTCATTAATTGATGAGGAAAAGTCATTTTTGAAAAACAAATTCTCCTATTACTTCTACCTAATACTTCTTCTGATAAACCTAAACTTCCTCCGATTATAAAGCTTATGGTACTATTAATGTTAGATATTTTCTCTATTTCCTTCGAAAAATCTATTGAGTCCATTTCTTCCCCTTTTAAATCTAATGCCACGACATAATTATCATTTTTTATGTTATTTAATATTGCTTTTCCTTCCTTTTGCTTTATTAAATTTTCTATATTAATATTGGTTTTTTCTGGTATCTTTTCATCTGGCACTTCAAATATATTTAAATTGCAAAACCTTGATAACCTTTTTGCATATTCCTCTATTGCCTCTTTAAAAAATTTTTCTTTTATTTTTCCAACACATATTAAGTTTATATGTACCAAGTTTTTTCCTCCTATTAAGCAATTTCTATTTGTTTGCTTGGGCCGTCTCTTTTAGCAACTCCCACCTGTATCTCATTTTCATCATGTTTATTTGTAATTATCTCTTCTACTACAGTTTTATATGCTAGTTCTGGAAAATTATTTTCCTTACTTAAATGACCTAACATAACATTTTTTAATCCACTCTTCATTAACTCTGATATTAGTGTTCCAGAATTTTGGTTTGATAAATGTCCTTTTGGGCCTGATATTCTCTGCTTTAAACTATATGGGTATTTTGAATATTTCAATATGTCTGGATCATAATTTGCTTCTAATAAAATAAATTTACTTTTTCTTAAGCTTTCCACTATTTCTGGCGTAATATGTCCTAAATCAGTTGCAACACTAATTTTTTGTTTTTTATTGAATATATTAAATCCGCATGGATTTGCAGCATCATGTGGTATACTAAACGGTTGCAACTTTAGATCTTTTATTTCAAAATCATTATTTATTTCAAAGTTTTTTTGGTTGCCTTCACAAATTTTGGCTTTCTGTTCAGGCATAGCATTCCATGTTTCTACATTTGCATATACTGGTATGTTAAATTTTTTTGATATTGTGCCAAGACTTTTAACATGATCAATATGCTCATGTGTTACTATTATTCCGTCTATTTCGTCTATCTTAACGTTAAGTAGAGAAAGCGCATTCTCTATTTTTTTTGCACTTTCTCCCGCATCAATTAATATTTTTGAATTTTCACTTTCTACTAGTAGGCTATTTCCTGTGCTTCCACTAAATAAACTGCAAAATTTAAGCATTATTGCTATTTCCTTTCGTATTTATTATTCTTTTACTCTTTCTATACTTGCACCTAACTTTCTAAATTTTTCTTCTATACATTCATATCCTCTATCTATATGATTTAGATTATATAATTCTGTTGTACCATGTGCTGTAATTCCTGCAATTATAAGTGCTGCTCCAGCTCTTAAGTCTGAAGCATACACTGGTGCTCCCGTTAATTTCTCTACTCCCTCAAATACTGCAGTTTTTCCTTGTGCAGTTATATTAGCCCCCATTTTGTTTAGTTCTGCAGTGTATTGGAATCTTGATTCCCATATGCTTTCATTTATTATGCTTGTCCCATTAGCAATTGATAAAACCACACCTATTTGTGGTTGTAAATCTGTTGGAAATCCAGGATATGGCAAAGTTTTTATATTGGCTTTTCCAGGTCTTTTATCACACCAAACACGTACACTATCATCAAATTCCTCAACATGGGCCCCAATCTCTTCTATTTTCGCAGTTAGGCACTCTAAATGCTTAGGAATACAGTTCTTTATTGTTATGTCTCCTTTTGTTGCTACAGCAGCAAGCATGAATGTCCCTGCTTCAATTTGATCTGGTACAATTGAATATGTAACATCACCTTTTAATTCTTTTACACCATTTATCTTTATTTTATCTGTTCCTGCTCCATGAATATCTGCTCCCATAGTATTTAAAAAATTAGCAACGTCAACTACATGTGGTTCTTTGGCAGCATTATCTATTGTAGTTACTCCTTCTGCCAATACAGCTGCTAACATTACATTTATTGTTGCTCCAACAGATACTGTATCCATATATATTGAATTTCCTTTTAATTTGCTTGCTTGTGTTGTTATTTTTCCTTGTGCAACAACAGCATTAGCACCTAAAGCTTCAAACCCTTTTATATGCTGATCTATTGGACGAGCCCCTAAATTGCAACCTCCTGGTAATCCTACTTCGGCTCTTCCTTTACGGCTTAGTAATGCTCCTAACAAATAATACGATGCTCTAAACTTACTTGTCATATCTAAAGGTGCTGATGTACTTGTTATATTCCTTGTATCTATATGAACTTTATTATTTGAAATCCAATTTATTTTTGCGCCTAATTTTTCTAGGATTGAACATGATATTTTTACATCACTTATATTTGGTACATTTTCTAATGTACACTCTCCATTTATTAATAGTGTGGCGGGAAGTATTGCAACTGCTGCATTTTTTGCTCCACTAATTGTTACATTTCCTGAAAGCCTTGTTGGCCCACTTATTACTAATTTTTCCAAGATAATTCCCCCTAATTGTATTGCTTTCTTTCGGCATATTTTTCATTATATATTTTATAGCATAAATTCCCCTATTTTACAATCTTTTTAGACAAATTTATATTATATTCCACACTATTGCTGAGGTTACCATTCCAACAAAATCTGCAATTAATGCTGCGGCCAATACAAACCTTATATTCTTTACTCCGATTGCACTTGTATACACGGCAATTGTATAAAATGTAGTTTCTGTTGATCCCATTATTGTCGAAGCAATAAATCCGTATTTTACTATCTACTCCATATGTAGTCATTATATCTGTTGCAACAGCAAGTGATGCACTTCCAGAAATAGGTCTTACAAGAGCCAGGGGAATTACCTGGCTTGGAAATCCTACTCTCGTGGTAATAAAAGAAAGTGAATTAGCAAGTATTTCTAACAACCCAGAGCTTCTTAGCGCTCCTACAGCTAAAAATATTCCAAGCAGTGTTGGAAATATTTTTATCACAATTTTCATTCCTTCCTCTGCACCATCAATAAAAATATCATATATTTTCTTTTTTTCAATTAATCCATATACAATAATAATTATTATGATAACTGGGATTGCAAGTGTTGATATATAATTTATAATTTTCATTTTATTCATATTCCTTTTAATATTTTCTCATTAATATTTTACTAGCTATTATACCTGCTACATCCGCACATATTGTAGCAATCCACACAGGTACAATTATTGTACTTGGCATGTTTGAGCCGCATTGATGCTCTTATTGCTATTACAGTTGTCGGTATTAGTTGCAATGACGCCGTATTTAGTACTATAAAAATAGCCATATTATCGGTTATTTTCTCTTTGTTAGGGTTATTTTCCTGCATCGTTTTCATTGCCTTTATTCCAAGTGGAGTAGCAGCATTTCCCAAACCAAGTAAATTTGCTATTATGTTTATTGTAATTTCATTATATTCTTTATCTTCTTTTTTCATCTTTGGAAAAAGAAATTTCATCAATGGAGATAACATATTAGATAATTTATTTATTAAAGAAGTTTCTTCAACTATTTTCATTAATCCATTCCATAAACACATTGTTCCAAACAATTTTATTGTTAAATCCACAGTTTGGGCACAAGATGTGAATATTGAACTATTAAACTTTTCAATATTTCCTGTTACTATTGAAAATATAAATCCTACAATTATAAAAATCGGCCATATTTTATTTAACATATACTCCTCTTTCTTTTTTATATTATTCTCTTTTTTGATTTATAGAACTGCTTCATTTTGCCTATTTTTATACAAAATTTTCTAAATTACGACATTTTTTATCAAAGATTTTCTTTCTTTTTGTAAAATTCTGCCGTTTTTTGGTGTTTTTTCACTTGTATTTTAATTTTTTATATGTTATCATAAATTTGGATTGTTTGAGATTACATTGTTTGCAAAAGGAGGATAAAAATGAAATCTACAGGTATTGTTAGACGTGTTGATGAATTAGGAAGAATTGTAATTCCTATGGAATTAAGAACTAAATTTAAAATTGCTGAAAAAGACCCTATTGAAATATATGTAGATGGTTCTTCAATAGTTTTAAAAAGATATGAAGAATCTTGTATTTTTTGTGGAAGCACAAAAAAGGTTATTGATTACAAAGGCAAATTAGTTTGTTCAAAGTGTGCTAATGATTTAGCCCAACTTGATAAATAATAAAAAAAATTCCCAATTATTGTTTTATAATAATTAGGAATTCTTTTTATTTATTTAAAAATTTCTTATATATTTCGTCTTTTGGAACTTTATTATTTTTTGCTATGATCTTTATTATTTCTTTTTTATAAAGTCCTCGTTCTTCATAATATTTATATTGTTCATCCAAAGTCTTATTATTTAAAGTTTCTATTTCTTGTTCTTTATCTGTCTTACCGTGCATTTCAAATAATATTATATACTCCCCCTTTACATCTTCTAAAGTTTTCAATATATCATCTATTTTTCCTCTTATAAAACTTTCATGAATTTTTGTTAATTCTTTTGCAATAACTATTTCTATATTTCCAAATATATTTTCTAATTCCTCTAGTGTCTTTATTAATCTATGTGGTGCCTCATAAAATATTATCGTTTTATTTTGTTTTTTTATATCTTCAAATTTTTCTTTTCTCATTTTTTTATCTAATGGCAGAAAACCATAAAATACAAACTGCTTTGTATTAAATCCAGATGCAATTAAAGCATTTATTAAAGCACATGCTCCAGGAATAGGTATAACTTCTATTCCTGATTGTATTGCCTCTTTTACTACTTCTTCACCAGGATCAGATATTCCAGGCGTTCCAGCATCTGTAACCAAACCTATATTTTTTCCTTCCTCTAATAAATGTATCAATGTCTTCGTTTTTGTATATTCGTTATGCCTATGATAGCAAATCATTGGTTTTGAAATTTCTAAATAATTAAGTAATTTCAATGTGTGTCTTGTATCTTCTGCTGCAATCATATCTACATTTTTTAATGTTTCTACTGCTCTATATGTTATATCTCCTAAATTTCCTATTGGAGTAGCTATTAAGTATAATTTTCCGTTCATCCTTCTTTTCCTTCTCTATTTTTCATTATATATTTGTTGTATTTTATTTGTGTATTTACCATTTTTATCATATACAAAGATTGGCTCATGTATTTTTAAAAATTTTTTCCCATTTTTTACTGCTTTTATTAAAATTAATGAAGCATCTGTTTCCTCTTTTGCATATACAATTTGTAATTCCTTGGGTTCTAATTTATATTCTTTTAGTTTCACTAATATTTCTGCCATTCTTTCAGGTTTATGAACTAAATACATTTCTCCTTTATCCTTTAATAATTTTGAACCAACATTAATGAAATCCTCCAATTTTGCCTTTATTTCATGTCTAGAAATTAATTTCTTTTCATTTTCATTTCTTTCTCCTGTTCCAATTTCTTTATAAGGTGGATTCATCACTACCACATCATAACAGTTTTTTTCTAAAATATTTTTTTCAAATATTTCCTTAACATCTGCATTAATTATATTAAACCTATCCTCTAATTTATTTAATTTAACACTTCTTCTTGCCATATCTGAAACTTCTGATTGAATTTCAACTCCGATAATACTATCTAGTTGTGTCTTTTTGCATAATAGTAAACCTATAACTCCTGTTCCAGTTCCTAGATCAACTACTTTACTTTTATTTTTTATCTTTTTAGCAAAGTCAGATAATATAATGCTATCTATCCCAAAACAAAATCCCTTTTTATCTTGAATTATTTTTAAATTTTTATATTGTAAATCATCTATTCTCTCATTCTCTTTTAAATCTGTTTTTTCCATCTTTCCCTCTTTAACTATTTTATATTTTTTTCATATTATATAATAAATATTAAATTATGTAAATAGAGAGGTGCCTTATGAATAAATATGATTATAATTATAAAAATATTAACTTTCCATGTTGCCATGAGAAAAATTACTGCAATAGCAATAAATGCAATCATCAATTAAATAATATTTTTTCTTCTTTATGTTGTGTTGAGCATTTCCTTTGCTCTGCTAACAATGCAAGAAAAATTTGTGATTTTATTAATTTTTTTTTCTAATCTATTCCTCTCTTATAAAGTTTTTATCGAACATAATTTGCTCATCCTTAAAGCATTGATTTTCTTGCCCCGCTATTAAAATTTTAATACTATTTACTTCTGTTAGCTCAGTCAGTGTATTTACTATGCTTTCTATTGTTCCTTGTTCATCTTCTTTCCCCCCTTTATGATTTGCTACAAATTCCTCTGAAAAATCAAGTATTACTGTTTCTCCACTTAATTTTGCACTTAATAGTTTTGTTCCTTCAGGAATTGTTTTTTCATGATTTTCATTTTTAGGCCCTTCTATTAATAAATTTATTAATTTCTCATATGGATTATTAATTAGCTCCTTAACATCAATTAATCTGGCCTCAGGTTCTAATTTTTTTGTATTTTTATTTAAAAAGTATAAAGATACCATAGTTTGTCTTGACTGATCTTCAGATATTTCTTCTTGTGGTTTATATTCTGTTATTTTATTCTGTTTGTTTTTTACAATAGCAACTGCTATTCCTACTATTAAAAATATTACCGCAATCAAAATAATTAGTTTAAATACTTTTTTCATAGTTGGTCTCCTTTCTTATTTTTATTTCTTAAAACATGTCTATTCTTTTATATCAATAAATAGAACTTAACTTGTCTTTTTTTATTTTTTACATAAAATGCATATTCGACATTTTTATTGCAATTTAGCCATTTTTGTGGTTTCCGCTGCACTTTTTAACGTTGACAAAATACAGTTTTCCGTATAAAATTAAGGTGATTTATAAGATTTCAAGGAGTAAATTTATATGAGCAAATTATTACATGTTGGCCTTGATGTTGGCTCAACAACAGTTAAAATTGTTGTAATGGACGAAAATTTAAATACTTTATATACAAACTATCAAAGACATAATTCTGATACAAAAAATACAGTATGTGCGGTCCTTGACGATTTAGTACTTCGTTACCCAGATAGCGAATTTACTATTGCACTTACGGGTTCAGGAGCTATGTCTGCTGCAAATTTTTTGAATGTTCCTTTTATTCAAGAGGTTGTAGCATGTAAAAGAGCTGTTGAAAAGTACATTCCACAAACTGATGTCGTTATTGAACTTGGTGGAGAGGACGCTAAAATTATTTATTTTGGCAAATCTATCGAACAACGTATGAACGGAACCTGTGCAGGTGGTACTGGTGCTTTTATAGACCAGATGGCATCACTTTTAAACACTGATTCTGGTGGATTGAATGAACTTGCTAAAAAGCATACTATTATCTATCCAATAGCTTCTCGTTGTGGAGTTTTTGCAAAGACTGATGTGCAACCTTTAATAAATGAAGGTGCTGCCAGGGAAGATATTTCTGCATCAATTTTTCAAGCAGTTGTAAATCAGACTATTAGTGGACTTGCTTGCGGAAGACCTATTCGTGGAAATGTAGCATTCTTAGGAGGTCCTTTAAATTATTTGTCTGAACTTCGTGCAAGATTTATAGAGACCTTACATTTAACAGATGAACAAATTATTGTTCCAAATGAGGCTCACTTATTGGTTGCAAAAGGTGCAGCACTAGATTCATTAGAAATGGAACCTG
>CAKOXG010000008.1 GCA_934130025.1 uncultured Clostridia bacterium | reverse complement strand
ATTTCAACCATAAATGTACTTTGCCCCATACTTAAATCATCTGATGCACCAACTCTTGTGAAAATTTTATCTACAACTCCAATATGTGCAGATGTAGCTGGTACAAAGCTTCCTATTTGAGCCATTAGTGTAATAAGTGCTACTTGTCTCATGTAAGTAGATTTTCCTGCCATGTTAGGTCCAGTTATTATTGATAGCCTATTTGACTCCTTGTCCATGTATGTATCGTTTGCCACAAAGCTACCTGCTGGCAACATTTTTTCTATTACAGGATGTCTTCCTTCTTTTATATCTATAATTCCGCTTCTATCAACTTCTGGTTTACAATAATTTAAATCCTCTGCTACTTGTGCAAAAGAGCATAGTACATCAAGTTTAGAAATTGCAAAAGCTGACTTTTGAACTCTTTGAATTTGTGATTTTATTTGTTCTCTTATTTGTACAAATGCCTGGTACTCCAGCCCTACAACTCTTTCCTCTGCACCTAGCACCTTACTTTCTAAGTCCTTTAATTCATCTGTTATGTATCTTTCTGCACCTGTTAATGTTTGTTTTCTTATATATCTATCAGGAACCATTGACAAATATGATTTAGTAACTTCCAAGTAATATCCAAATACTTTGTTATACCCAACTTTCAGTCCTTTAATTCCTGTTTCTTCTCTTTCCCTTGCTTCTAATTGTACAAGCCACGTTTTTCCCTGAGTCATTGCTGTTTTTAGTTCATCAATTTCAGAGTTAAATCCCATTTTTATTACTCCACCTTCTGTTATAAGTATTGGTGGATCTTCTACAATTGCCTTATCTATTAGCTCATATATATCATCTAAGCTGTCCAAATCTTCATATAGTCTTCTAAGCATTTTAGACTTAGAATCTCTAATCATTTTCTTTATCTCAGGAAGCTTGCCACTAGATGCTTTTAAAGAATTTAATTCCCTAGCGTTTACATTTCCATAAGCTATTTTTCCAGCAAGTCTTTCCATGTCGTAAACACCTTTTAATTTATCTAAAAGCTCTCCTCTTAAAATAATATCGTCTTTCAATTCCTCAACAGCTTCTAATCTTTCATTTATTTCATTTTCATCAATTAGGGGGTCTGAAATCCAACGTCTTAAAAGTCTTCCTCCCATTGAAGTAGAAGTTTTATCAAGTACCCACAAAAGAGTTCCTTTTTTAGCCTTGTCCCTCATTTTTTCCGTTAATTCAAGGTTTCTTCTCGCATTTATATCTAAGGACATATATTTTGTGATTGTATAAATTGTTATTCTATTTATATGTTCCAATTTTGTTTTTTGTGTATCTTCAATATATTTTATTAATCCATTAATTGCAGATACTGCAAATAGCCTTTTTTCTAAGTCTTTTACGATGTTGCCCTTATCATCAAAAAGAGCATATTGTTCATATATATTTTCGGTATTTTCTTCAAATTTTTCTTCAGATTCATTAGATATATATACATTAAATCTTTCTTTAATTTTTGAAATTTCTTCTTCACAATTTATAAGCATTCCGTTTGCAATTATTTCAGATGGAGAATACCTTGAAATTTCATCTAACAATCTTTCAAAATTATTTTCCTCTTTTATTTCAGACGCATAAAAATCACCTGTAGAAATATCACATATTGCAATTCCAAAGAATATTCCCTTTTTAAAAATAGACATTATAAAATTATTTTTCTTTTCTTCTAGTAAATTGGATTCTGTAACTGTTCCAGGTGTTACAACCCTTATAACATCTCTTTTTACTATTCCCTTAGCAAGCTTTGGATCTTCTAATTGCTCACAAATTGCAACCTTGTGTCCATTCTGCACAAGTTTTGCAATATAGCTTTCTGCTGCATGGTATGGTATTCCACACATAGGAGCCCTTTGCTCTTGCCCGCAATCTTTTCCTGTAAGTGTAAGCTCTAGCTCTTGAGATACATTTACTGCATCATCAAAAAACATTTCATAAAAGTCTCCTAACCTGTAAAATAAAATACAATCTTTATATTTTTCTTTTGTAGAAAGATAATGCTGCATCATTGGTGAATACTCTGCCATTTATATTGCTCCTTTCAAATACCACATATGTTCAGACTCAATTTTCAAATTAATCATTTTTCCAATTAAACTATCATCACCTTCAAAATTTACAACTTTATTGTACTCGGTTCTTCCTGTTAAAACATTTGCATTTGTTTTACTTCTGCCTTCTACAAGTACCCTTTGAATAGTTCCAACATATTTTTCATTGTTATTTCTTATTTGCCCTTCAACCAGCTGTTTTAATCTATCAAATCTTTCATGTTTAATCTCTTCTGGAATCTGATTTTCCATCTTATCAGCTGGTGTTCCAACTCTTCTAGAATATATAAACATAAATACTTGCTCAAAGTTTACCCTTCTTACAACATCTAATGTATCTTCAAAATCCTCCTCAGTTTCACCTGGAAAACCTACGATTATATCTGTTGATAATTCAAGGTTTGGTATTCTTTCTTTCATTTTGCTAACTAAATTTAGGTATTGCTCTTTTGTGTATTTTCTATTCATTTCTTTAAGCACTTTAGTACTTCCAGATTGAAGTGGCAAATGTATAATTTTACATACTTTTTCACAATCTCTTATTGCTTCTATAACATCATCAGTAAAGTCCTTAGGGTGTGGAGAAATAAAACGAATTCTTTCTATTCCATCTATTTTATTTACTTCTCTTAGAAGTTTTGCAAATGAATCTATTTCTCCACTTGCAAGTTCTTTTTCCCTTTCAACTCTCATATATGAATTTACGTTTTGCCCCAAAAGAGTAATTTCCTTATATCCTTCAGCTGCTAAGCATTTTACTTCTGCAATAATATCTTCTGCATTTCTGCTTCTTTCTCTTCCTCTTACATAAGGAACGATGCAATATGTGCAAAAATTATTGCAGCCATTCATAATGGCTACAGATGCCTTGAATTTATCATCTCTTCTTATCGGAAGTCCCTCAATCACTTCTCCATCAATATCAATAACATCTTCCACTCTGCACCTGCTTGTTAATACATTGTACACATCTTCTGGGAATTTATATAATGTATGAGTTCCAAAAACAATATCAAAAAATGGATAACTTTGTTTTAGTTTATCCACAATATGTTTTTCCTGCATCATACATCCACCAATTGCAATAATTGTACCTTTTGCCTCTTTATATTTTTTTACTTCTCCAAGCTTTCCAAAAAGTTTATCCTCAGCATTTTCTCTTACGCAACATGTGTTAAATATTATTATGTTTGCTTCTTCTTGCTTTTCAGTTTTTGTGTATCCCATCTTTTCAAGCATTCCACGCATCTTTTCGGAATCATTCTCATTTAATTGGCATCCCATTGTCAAAACCAAATATTTCAAATTTTTTCCTTCATTTATTTTTCTAATCTTGTTTATAAATTCATTTTGTATCTCTATTTTCTCCTGCATTTTTTATATGTCCTTTTCTATTAATTTCCTATATTTTATTACATTTTGTAAGTTTTTGCAATAGAAAAAAACAATTTGAGGAATAGATGCTACCCCTCATAATCTCCATAATTATCATTTATTTCATTATATTTATTGTCATTATTTGTTTCATCATACTCAAATTCATAAGATTCGTCCGGCTTATGGAACTTTATATTTCTTTTAGGCTTTACAGGTTGGCTTTGCATAATCTGTGCTTGCTTAATAGCTTGTTTCCTATCTTCCCTTTGCTCTTGCCTTTCTTTATCTTTTCTTCTATTATCTTGAATTTTCTCTTCCTTCTTATTTTGCAATTGCTTATTAAGTGTATTATTTACTTTTTCAAGTAAATCTGGGACATAGTCTAGCAGCCTATCCAAACTAGAGCTATGGTCAACTGGCAAAAGTTTCACATTATTAGGCTGCACTACTAAAAATGCAACTGGCGATATGCTTACTCCTGCTCCACTTCCTCCTCCAAAAGGTAACCTATACTGTACCTGCTCTTCTTTATCCCTTTTAGTATATTCATCTAGAGTTTCTCCCCTAAATTCGCTTCCACCAGCAGCAAACCCAAAACCAACTTTTGAAATTGGAATTATTACAGTACTATTAGATGCCTGAATCGGCTCCCCTATTATTGTGTTTACATCTATCATATCTTTTATACTATTCATAGCAGTTCCCATCAAATTCTCTATTGGATGTTCTCCCATATAATCACTTCTTTCTTTTTAATTTATAATAATATGTACCAAAATTTATCAATTTATACAGATTTTTTAATCATCAGTGCTGTTTTTATTATTCTTAAAATTTCAATTGTAAAATCAATTGATAATTTGATACTATAACCATTTTTTTCAATATACAATGGCTTTACATTGTACCTAATGCACTTTTCCAGGCTTTTCACTTTTGAACTTATTATATGAGGTAAAATATTTGAAATTCCAATACTTATAACTGCAACGGCATATGATGTAACCACAAAATTTTCTGTACTTATACCAATTTGGGCTTCAAATTTTTTTATTCTAGGAATTGCTTTTAATATTTCCTTTTTTACATTTTGTTTTTTCAATATAATCTTTAAATCTTGCTTTATTCTTGCATTTATTTTTTTCTGCAAGCCCTTATTTTTTTCTTCCGCTTTCTTAATTTTCAATTCTAATTTTTTCATTTTTTCATAATCAAGCTTAGCCCATGCCCACGTTAATTTTAAAAATTTCAACTTAATTTTTACAGTAATCTGCTCATTATTCTGCCTATTATCTAAGTTTGATATGTCCAAATTTTCTATATTAACTTCTATTTTTGAAAACAAAGTAAGTAATACCAGCGTAATTATCCCGACAAATTATAAAACAAAAAACTAATAACATATAATCCTTTCCGCCATATTATTGGCCTAAATTATAGTATTAGTTTTTCCAATTTTTTCTATATTAATCCACTTTTAAGCAGTTTTGTTATTTTTCTTTACTGAAATATCTCCAAATAATTCTTCCTGACTTGTTAATACCTTATTTCTTCTAGATAGTTCCAAAAGTCCTGAAAATGCTGTAACCACTTCTTCTTTTTCACACCTATTTAAGGCAAATAAATGGTTAAACACAAATTTAGGCTTTTTCACAAGCTCTCTTAACATTTCCTTAACCTTACTTGAAACTGTATATTTATCTGTAATTGCAATTTTCTCTATGTTTCTAGCATTTTCATTTGATTTTTCATTATTAATATTAACAATATTAGTATATGCCGCTATAATAAAACTTTTATCATAGTCTCTTTCCAACTTTTGCTTAGGAAGCTTTATCGTATCTGGTAATTTATAGTATCTTACACCATTCTCATCATACATCTGCCTCAATGTTTTTGTTATTTCCTTATATTTCTTATATTCAATTATTCTCCTTAATAATTCTTCTTCAGAAATTTCCTCCTCATCATCAACTTCTTTTGGCAGAAGGCTTTTAGATTTTAGGTAGATAAGGGTTGATGCCATAAGTAGAAATTCACTTGTTACTTCCAAATTCATTTCTTCCATTTTTTTTATATACTCAATATACTGGTCTGTAATAGCTGCAATTGAAATATCATTAATATTCATCTTATTTTTATCTATCAAATGGCATAATAAATCTAGTGGTCCTTCAAAATTTTCTAGTTTAATTGCATACTTATTAGTTTCTAAAGATAATACATTTTGCATTTTTATTCCCCTTTTTTTATAATTTTTTCTCCTAAATTTCCAACACTATCTCGTTAATTCTTTTGAAATTCTACTATAAAAAAGAGCAATTTTCAAGTGTAATCGCTCTTTTTTCTTAAATCTCTATTTAATCCATTTTATAGCTCTATCGCCAATTGGGCATCCCCAAGGACTCCCCTCTATACTTCCCCTGGCTTTATTTATAGTTATACTTGTAAGCTTTGTACAGCCTGAAAAAGCAGTTTTTCCTATGTTTTTAACTGTGCTGGGTATATTTATTGTTTTGAGTGTTCCATAGCCAAAAGCATAATCTTCTATTTCTTTGACCCCTTCATTCATCTGAATTGAGCTTATATTATTACTCATATAAAAGCTATAACTACCTATCTTCTCAACAGTTTTGGGTATTACAAATTCGCTTACACCTTGAATTCCTGCATATAAAGTCTTTCCATCTTTGCTTAGTATCATAGTTCCATTCACACTTTTTATATATGGGTTTTCTTCATCAACAGTTATTTGCGTTATATAGCCAAAAACTCTGGAATCAAATGGTTTAACATTTTTAGGAATATTAATTGTTTTAACATTCCAAACATCGGATACTCCCCAATCTATTATCTCCTCCAAACTTTCTGGAAGAATTATTTCTTTTGCACTCCTTGGAGTAACAGCTTTACTTGTTATTACCTTTACTCCGTCCGGAATCTTTACTACGTCTCCAGTCTGCATATATAAAATTAATTTTGTTCCATCTTTACTTAACAAATTACCATTAATTATTTTATAATTTTGATTTGTTTCATTTAATTTTATCTCTGCTAATTTATTCATGTTACCAAAAGTAACCCCTTTTAACTCATTTACTGTATCTGGCAGTGATATACTTGTTGCGTTAGAACCTATAAATGAGTCAGATACAATATGCTCCACTCCTTCAGGTATAACTATCTCTTTAAGGCTTAGTAATCCAAAATATACCGTTTTTCCATCTTTTGATAATAATAAACCCTTCTCAAATTTAAAACTTTCATTATCAGGGCTTATATTTATTTTTTCTAAATTTTCCGTATTGGAAAATGCCCCTTGTTGTATTGTATTAACATTATCAGATATATTTACTGTTTTTACCCCACACCCAC
The DNA here is from genome assembly GCA_934130025.1 of uncultured Clostridia bacterium. Lineage (GTDB taxonomy): Bacteria > Bacillota > Clostridia > TANB77 > CAG-508 > CAG-245. The sequence goes on along the minus strand of CAKOXG010000008.1, from coordinate 35,105 downwards.
TAAACGCGTATGATGCTATAAGATTAACTTTTCCTGTAATTATGACCTCTTCGAGTTTTTTACAGTTACAGAAAAAATATCCAGAAATCTCTGTAATATTTTCAGATAATTTTACAGATGTTAAATTTGTACAATCCTGGAGCACTGAATTATCAATCTGTATTATACTGTCTGGAAACTCTATCATTTTCAGGTTGGAACATCCATTAAAAGCTGATTTTCCAACTTTTTTTACTCCATATTCTATAGTAACCTCCTCAAGAGTTGTATTATTTGAAAAAGCATTGTCCCCTATTTCTTCCACTGTTCCTGGTATTACTACCTTCTTTATATTTGTTACACCAGAAAAAGCTCCACTTCCAATTTTCTTTATTGATGGTGGAATTACAATTGTGTCCGAGTTTCCTAATAGTCCTAGATTTTTATCAGAAGAAAGTAAAACTCCATTTTCTATATCCCATGGATTTACCTTTATGCCTGCCATGTTCGCAGCTTCTGCTTCTCTCTTATTTGTTGTATTTATACACAACTCTCCATTTATTATCTCCATCTTTTCTATATATTTATCATCCACATTTCCAAGAACTTCTTCTATTCCACTCTCATCATCTGCATGCTTTGTATTATAATATAACTTGTTTTTATATGCTGTTAAGCTGGTTATGGCAAAATCACTTGATTCAATACCTTTATCTGTTGCAAACAAATTCATATTTCCTTGATAATTAGATAACACCTGTGCCTCTTTTGCAATTTTGGCCTTTGTAATTACTCCATTATCACCTGTTAATAAATTTATACTAACACCTGCTAAAACAAGCATTACCACAATGGTAACAACAAGAGCAATAAGCGTAATTCCACTGTTGCTGCATGTTTTATTATGATTATAATTATAACTATGATTATAATCTCGGTTACTATTTTTATTATTATTCTTATTGCAAACTATTAACTCATTTTCATTTTTACTTTCGTTTCTTATTCTCATTTAAAGATACATTCCTTTCTCACTTCACTCACGGGCACATAAAAAAGAAAGATTTACTATTCCTTCTACTAATTCCCTTCAAATTTATTATTATCATAAATTCATTTTCTTATGCTTTTTATTTTTATTCGGTGATTTCCGAATGTGTTATCCTCATTTTATAATAACTCTTTTTAATATTCAACACTTTACGTTCATTTTATAAAATTACATTTCATAGTAAATTGAAAAATAAATTCTATTAATTTCTTCAATTTAACAATTACATCAAATTTTTATCTAATTTACTTGTCACAAATTATCAACATAAAATTCCATTTATTATTTAAGTAACTTACTTAAACGAATTTCTAACTTTAGATTTTTACTTATATTTCAGGGATTGTATAGCTTTTAGCATATTAAATTTTCATGAAAATTATTGAAGAAATTTTATTTTCTTAAGGCCTGATTTTCCTTGACTTTACTATATATTAATGATATTATTAGCTTAATAAATTTGTATTTAAGTAAGTTACTTAATGAAATTTATTTGTAATAACTCCTATTTTTAAAAATTTTATTAGAAAACTAACCAATCTGAATACCTAATTAATTGATTAGTTTTTATTTTTTATTTATATATTTGCTTAATTTAAGCACACAAAAAAACTGGCTCTAAATTTAGCCAGCTACATTTTTTTGTTTTATTATTCAATTCCGTATTTGCTTTTGAACTTAGCAGCTCTACCACCTGTTGTTTCTCTTTTTAAGTTACCTGTCCAGAATGGATGGCATTTTGAGCAAACATCTACCTTAAGATCTTTTTTAGTAGAACCTACTTTTATAACATTACCACATGCGCATGTGATTGTTGTTTCTGCATAATTTGGATGTATTCCTTCTTTCATTGTTTTCACCTCTTCTTTTCTTAATAAAAACTGCTAAACACTATAATAACATAAATTGCTTATCATTTCAAGTGTTATTTGTTTTTTTATTTTAAATTATTTACGTTTCGTTCTTCCATGTATTGTGCCGAACTTTCTAGCTCTTCTTTTAATGAATATCTTTTTACTATTTTGCTTACTATATTAAATAGGCATGCTAGTATTAAAATTACCATTAATAATTTTTTCCAAATTTTTGACATATTAAAATTTTGCCAGTATTGCTGGCACGCTCCTTCTTTTAATTTACATATTTATTATACTTTTAAAAGCTAAGTTTGTCAACCTTTTATAGGTTTCTTGCAGCTAACTTTTTTATTTTCACTCTGCATTTACTTTACAGAATTGCTTTTATTTCATCATAATTTTTTTATTATTTTTAATATTTTTTTGTTTTTTGTACATACTATTTTTAGTATTATTTTGAAAGGACTTTTTATTATGGAATCTTCTTCTAGAAAAAAAAATGGTTTTATTTTTATTGTAGTCGCTATTATTGCTGCTATAGCATTATTTTTCATCATAAGAAATAAAAATTCTAATAATAGCATTAATAATAATCCTTCTAATGCTACAAGGCTTGCAACTTCTAATAATAGTGAAAATAGCAATTCAAATTTTGAAAATAATGTAGCTTCAAATTCTGATAATGATAATAGTAATAACAAATTAAATGAAGTTAATAATCGTATCGAGAATATTATTTCTAATCCTTCTAATGTTTCTAAGGACAAAGAGGAAGAGCTTGCATCTTTTTCTACTAAGTTAGGTTCAAGCTCTCAAAATAGATTAACAAATATTCGTATTACGTGTGGCAAGTTAAATGAAACAATTGTTGAAAATGGTGAGACATTTTCTTTTTGTAAAAGAGTAGGTCCTGCAACAGCACAAGAAGGTTATAAAGAGGCTACTGTTTTTCAGGATGGAAAGGAAATTCAAGCTTTAGGTGGTGGCAATTGTCAAATTAGCAGTACTCTTTATAATGCAGTTCTTTCTCTTTCAGATTTAAAAGTAGTTGAACGCCACCCTCATGGTAAAAAAGTTTCCTATGTACCTGAAGGCAAAGATGCAGCTGTTGCATATGGTTCCATTGATTTTAGATTTACGAATAATACCGGAAATTCTATTAAGCTATATTTTTCAACAGATGACAAGATTGTAACTGCTAAAATTGTTAAGCTATATTAATTTCTAAGTAAATTGAACCACATTCCTATAATGTTCTTTGTTATGCTTGTGGTTCCTTGCTTTCCCACTTCTCCATCTGATACTAGATTTACAGTTTTTATTACTTTTCCATTCATGCTATATTGTATTTCTCCTAATTTTTGTCCTTTTAGTATTGGTGCATTTATTGTATCTGCTATTTTTATTTCTTGTAATATTTCTCCTGCTTGCTTTTTGCTGCATACTACAGTTGCATCTTCTTCAAGTACTGCATTTATTGTTTTTTTCGTCCCCTTATTTACTTCGATTTGTTTTATCACATTATCTTTTTTACCTAATTCTGTAGCTGAATAGTTGCTAAAGCCATAATCAAGAAGTTTTTGCGCATTTTCAAACCTCTCTTTGGCTGTTGGAGCTTTCATTACTACTCCTATTAAAGATAAGCCATTTCTAGTTGCCGATGCAGACAAATTGTAAAGTGCAAGTGATGTTGAGCCAGTTTTTAGTCCTGTGCATCCCGAATAGTTTCTAACTAATTTATTTGTATTTACTAAGCTAGATTTTCCATCTCTTAAAGAATCCATCCATATTGTTGTGTATTTTGTAATTTGTGGATGTTTCATAAGCAATTCTCTAGACATTATCGCTATATCATAGCTTGAAGTTACATGCCCGTCTTCATCTATTCCATGGCAGTTTTTAAATGTAGTATCATTCATACCCAACTCTTTTGCTTTTTGATTCATTTTGTCTACAAAAGCTTGCTGACTCCCTTCTAAATAGTCAGCCATTGCAACTACACAGTCATTGGCAGAAACAATCGCAATTGCTTTTAGCATTTCATCAACAGTTAATGTTTCTCTTACATCCAACCATATTTGCGAACCTCCCATTTTGCTTGCATCTTCTGTGCAAGGGATTTTATCTTCTAATTTTATTCTACCTGAGTCTAAAGCTTCCATTATTAGCAAAAGGCTCATTACTTTAGTTACACTTGCAGGGCGTAATTTTTCGTGCATATTTAAATCATATATTACTTTTCCTGAACTTTGTTCTATTAAACATGCTGAAGCACATGTAAGTGCCAGTGGGTTGTCTTTTATTGTTTCTTCATTTTCTTCTAGCATGGCTGCCGTTTCTTTTGTTTTTAGCTTTTCAGATTGGTTTGACCATACATAAACAGTCTCTGCAGCATTTACTTTTCCGCTGCCAAAATATATGGCAAAAGAATAGTACTATACAGCCTACTGCAACAAAAACTTTAAGCCTTGATTTTATATATTTTTTTCTCATACAAAATTCCTCCAACTTAAATATTATTAATTATTTAATAATATTCTTTGTTAGAGGAATTATTCTTAATATCCAAAATATCCATTTGTTACATATAAGTCTTGCCTACATCTTGCCAACGCTCTAATATAAGTAGTTTTTAAATTGCCATTTAGCCCATTTACATCTCCTATACCATTAACATTTTGTATTATATCATCTGTGCTATATGCGTCAGAAGCATTTACAATACAATCATAGCAAGCTGTTGCGGCTGCTTGTAATGTTCCATTTTCTCTTATTGAAAATTGTGGATAATAGTAAGCCTTACTTTGGTCTTCTTCATCGTTTAGTTGTGTGTGTGCATTTGCATCTGCACCTGTTATAGATATTGCTATTCTTTCGAAATCGCTATTCTGATATGCTCCAACTATAGTTGAACTTCCATTTTTTAAATTTTCTATCATCGTTTTACATCCTGGTTCATGGTATTCATATGTGTTGTTATTATTTTTTACTACCATAAATATTGAATCATTTCCAACCGTTTCTTCGTTAGAATTGCTTGATATAATACAATAATTGTTGTATACTTTTGAACCGATTGGTAATCCTTGCAAGAATGCTGTAACACATACATAGTTTTCAATTTTTTCCCATTGTTCTTCTTCTATTTTTGGCATTGCAAATTCATAACCTACAATAGAATGAGAGTTATAGTTTGCAATAGCAGTTATTAAGTTTGTTTCGATTGATTTTCTTATTACTTCTTTTCTGTGTGTATTGAACAATGAACTGGTCTTTAATGGATTGTTGTTTGAGTTTACATCGAATATTTTTGTTTGACCATTTATTTCTTGGTTATCAAATTCTAGCTTATTTCCGTCAGAATCTACTGCATTTTCAACTTTTATTCTTTCAGAAATTCTTGAATCTTTTATCCATTGTTCAAATGATTTTGCATCTTCATAATATTTTTTTGCACTATCACTTATTAAACTTCCATTTTGAGTGTGATCAAGTAAGTATTGCATTGTACTGTTATTTGGGTTCGACCTTCTATCATCTTGCAAGTAATCTTTTTTGTATTGGCTACTATATATAAAATATCTTTGGTTTACAGGTGTATCATCATTTATATTGTTTTCTTTATAAATTTTTTGATTATTATATATTATATATTCAAAAATTTCACTGGTTCTGCTACCATCATCTGAAAGGGTTAAAAGATTTTCGTTAAGAACTTCCGTATCCATGGTCATTCCATCATCATATAATAAATGCCCTGTTTTTGTTACATAGTCTCCATTTACTTTTCCAATTATAGATACAGTATTATCAAGGGTATAGTTTACCACAAAATCATATTCTGAACCAGACACATATCTGCATGAATAAGCAAATAACGGCTTTAATCCAAATTTATAATCGTTTAGTTCTGTATCAAAGTAATTTGTGTAAATATAATATCCATCATACAGGTTAAACAATATAGCTGGTGTGTAATTGTTCATGTCCTGCATAGAATATCCTTTTATCTTCATTCCTGTTCCAAGAGTATTGTAAAATACTTTTATTGCTGCTTCTATATCTCTTATTTTTGAGTTATTTAATGTAGAATATCTATTATTTACAGTATTTACTTTAAATGCCTTCATTGCATCATATGTTGCATTTATAAGTTTGGTATTATATTGTGTTTGGTTTTCTATTGTTTTTATATGTGAATTTGTATATTGTGACAGTACCATAGATATTGGCAATATTATAATGATAAATATAACAGATAGATGTTGTAATTTCATTGAACTTTACCTTTCTTTTTATTAAAACAGCCCAGCCGTGTTATATTTATATACATAAAAACAAGGCTAGGCTTATATGATTTTATTTTGTACCGTTTACAGTTACCATTCCAGCATGTTGTGCTGCGACTTGATATGTATCATTTCCAGCTATTCTATAAAAGAAATTTCTCAAAGTTTGAGCTATAGTTGTATTTGTATTTTTTACTGTAACAGAAACTATATCTCCTTCTTTAAGAGTTATTTGTTTCTTGGCATTAGTATTGCTACCTATTCCAAGCCTATCTTTTATTTGGGAATCATATAATGTATAATATACATTTTCCCCTATTTTTGTTGTTTCGGCTTGTGTAGTTTTTACTCCTGGATTCTCATCTAATATTTGTATTTCCATTTCTACATCATAAGAATTTCCTGTAGCAGTGATTTCTTCAATATATTTAGAATAGTTATCCAATGTTAGTTTTCCTGTATTTCTAATGTTATCTACAAACTCTGTTGTAGAAGTTTCTACTGCTAATTGAGATATATCATCTGTTCTTTCTGATACAGCCATCAGTGGAAAAACAAACATTAATATAGCTGCCAAAAATATTGCAATAATTGTAATTAACGAATCTCCCATAATTATTTCCTTTCTTATATTTCATATAGCTCTTTGGTTTTAATTTATTTTTATATATTTGATAACTGTTTTGGTTGTAGTTTTGTTTCTATTATTTTCATCTTCTTTTTGATATCTTCCAACTAATTCTAAATATTTATTGTTGCTTTTCGTTAGAATATTGTTAGAGTAACTAGAATTTTTACTATCTTGTGAATTGCCTTCTAGTATATAATTCAGATTTTTTATTATGCTTTCTTGATTTCTTATCCAAGATTCATTTCTTTGTATTTCTTCCGAAAAATCAAAGGCATATATTTGCTTGCTGTTTTGTTGCTGTTTATATGTTCTAGATTGCTTATACCCCTCTGACCATAGAGAATCATTTGATATGGTTGTGTACACTGGTAATGGGCTTGATATTGTGTATTGTCCAGTATCATCATTGTATGTCCCATTCCAAAATTCTATTCTGTAGTTTTCTTTATTGTATTTATATAATGTTGGCATTATTGTTTCTAAACCAACTATTCTATTTTCATACACCCTATCTTTTTTGGTATAATCTTGATAATCATAATATGAAGTTACATCAGAGTATTGTAAAACAATCTCTGATGTTTCTCTGGCTTGTGAAAATAAGCCAACTGTTACTGAAACAGCCATTACAAACACAAGCACTGCAAATGCTAACTTTAAAGCTTCTGCTGCATTTTCCATATATTTCTCCTAGCTTAGGAATATTAATTTTTTGTTATTGTTATTCCTGTTATGTATCCGCTACCTGAATCAGCTGTGCTTTCTACTTTATAAGTATAAGCTGTTGGAACCTTTATTGTTGATGTTGGTGCAGTTCCACTTGAAAAAGAAGAGTTTCCTACTAAGCTTGTACCAGATCCTAATGTAATTGTTACTTGTTTTGATTTATCATCTCCATTGTAAGCTCTGTTGTTGCTTACAACTGTTGTTAATAAGGCATTAACAGATGAACCTGAAACATTTGATCCTTCATAATCTGAGAATTTGCTATTGAATGTTTGAACTGCAACATCATCAATTCCTGTGTTGTCTAATGTTCCTTTTGCCTTACTATACACCATCATACCTAATCCTATAAGTAATATTGATAATAGGATAGCTCCTGCGATAATTAATGCTTTTGCTGCATTTTCCATAAATAATTCCTCCTTTAGTTTTTCCTTTTATATCTTTTTCTTAAATTATATTGATATACAATATAATAATGTTAATAACTTAAACCTGTTCAAAATACATATATTTAACTAATTTTGTACTTTGATGATACTCTATTTTACTGCATTTGAAGCTCATTGTTGCAAAATTTTGTACAAACTTTTCTATTCCATTTTTTATAACTGCATCTGATGATATAATTTTATCCATTTCTAAAAATTTGATTTCAATTTTTATTGAATTTTTTTCATTTTCTATGTAAAATCCATTATCATCTTTGCTTACATTATTCTTAGAATTACTATCATCTACCTTGTTTATTAATGAAGCTATGTCTGTTCCAAGAACCTCGACATTATAAAAACTTTCATATGTTTTATTATTATTCTGCACTTCCAATTTATTCCTGTTATATGTCCAGTAATTATAACATATGATTGCCATAATTATCAATACTGCAGTAATAATTAATATTATATTTTTTTTCATAATTCCTCTTTATTATAACATTTTAACCATTATTATTCAATATCATTCTTTTATATTTTTTAATTATTTTGTTCGAATACAATGTTCGAAACATACCCTGTTTTATCATTTATTGTAACGCTCTTACATGTAAATCTTAATTGATTATTATCATTTGTAAGCGAATATTTTTTCATAAAATTTTGATAGTTTTCTTGTGTTGCATCTTCAAAATTGCTAAGCTTTCCAACTGAATTATCACTATTTGAGGCTTTTACTGTTACTTGTATATAATATGAACCTGATTCTCCTGAATTTGCAATTGTAAGTTCATTATTCTTGTTATATTCTTTAGCAAGGTTGGCTACGCTTACTATATCATGTGCTGTACAGGTTTCAACTCCCTCGAATTTTACAAATTGGGCATTTATTTGGTCTTTTTGTGCTTGTTCCATTCTTTCATTTATTGTTTTCGAATTTTCACCAAACTGATTAAACAGAAAAGCTCCAGCTGATATAATTAGCACTCCTATTAGAATGGTTGCTGCCATTATTAAAGCATTACTTGCATTTCCCATAATTTTAGCTCCCTTCCTTTATTTTGATGTATCTTCAAACATCATTTTTGTTATTCTTCCATTGCTCTTGTCATATTCAACTTTAGTACATTTAAATGTTTTTCTTGCAAACCCGGTTTGTTCTTCAAGTAAATCTTTGTATTTATTTACCTCATCTACACCGTTACTTGAAAGCTGGTTATTTAGTGTTCCGGCACTAAGTTTTGCCCATTCTGCAATTGTTCTTGTTTCATTTGTGTTTGCTTTTATTTTTTTACTTGCCATGCTACTTATTTTCTTTGATAATTCTGCATATTTTGAGGTTAGATCGCTACTAGAGTAGCTACTTCCAGTTCTAAAGAATTGTGCATCATCATTTTTTATGCTAGCACTCATTTCTATATTTTGGTATCCTTCTGATGTAGGGTATTTTTTATTGTAATTGTCCATTTTATTTGCTAATGAAAGAAGTTCACTTCCATATAGGCCGTTTTTATTATAATACTCATATTCATTATTAAAATTAGTTGTTTGCTGTATTTCTGTTGTTTTGTATTCTTCTTTTTTTACTTTAGAAATATTATTATATCCAATTACAACAAGCCCCAATACCATTAACGCAATTAATACTCCTGATGCAATTTCTAATGCTTTTGCTGCATTTTCCATTTATCTAACCTCCTTGCCTTATTTCATTGATGCCATTGTATTAAATGATGTTGACATACTTGTTAATCCTATTACAACCAATGGTATAATTAAATACCCTACAAATAACGTAACCATCGGTGCGAAGCCAATTACCTTTCCTATCATTCCCTTTTTTGAGATTAACCTTGCATTTGATTCCTTTCTCTTTTCCTGGTAGTAATCTCTTTCAGAATCAAGTTCATCAAATGCCTCTGCAATAGGAATTCTTTCAACTGCTGCTTGTAAGCTTTCAATTATACGAATGAATTCTTTGTAATTTACTTCATCTTTCATTGCCTCTAGGGCTTCCCAAGGTCCTGATTCATAGTTGTTTACACATCTTGAAATTGGTTCTCTAAATATATTTGAGTATCTTTCAAGCCATTCCAAAATCATTTCTACATTAACTCTCTCTATTCTCATTAACATTAGTATGATTGTTTGGAACTGCATTACCTCATCTTCCATTTCAATTTGCCTCATTTTTGCTTGGAAGAATAGTAGCCATATAGGAAGGTTATATCCGATTACTGCAAAAACCATTGCTAAAAGCATTTCAAACCAGCTTAAATATTCGCTATTAATTTGTCTTAATTTTTTAAGAACTCTTTCAGCTGCTGTCTTTATATCGTCAGAACTACTATCCTGATATTCTTTAGATTTTCTCATTGCTTTTTCAATATCTTCTTGTTTTGTGTCTGTTTTTCCTTTAAATTGGTCTAGGAATTTGTTATCAATCTTTGTAAGTTCTTCTGCTGCTTTTAAGTCTTTACCAGACATTTCACCAACAATATCATATGTTGATGTTGGTTGAGTGTATATGTAATTTATTTGAATTCTATGTAATTGAGTAAATATGAATAAAGAAGCTATAAATGTGATTATAGTAAGCATTAATCTTTTTACATATATCCATTCAATTTTATCTTTTGAAGCAGAATCTTTTATCAGGTTCTTTATTTTTCTTCTCTCTTTTGTGCCTTCTTTTGGAATAAACATTTTTACAAAATTATTAATTATAGGCACATTATATAATTTTTCTTCCCAAGGGTGTTCAGGCCTTGTGTCTATTTTAGTTGATCCATTATCTTTTAATTTTCTGGTTAATATATAGCATATAAATGTAAGTATTACTATCAAAATTTGAGCAATCATACCATTTTTTCCATAGTAAAACGATTTAGTAAAGTTGAACTGCGATACTGACCAATTTTTTATTGGCTCTAATGCTAATAATGGCACAATTGATATTACAGATAAACTTTGGAAAACATAGTTAAGCTTGTCTCTTTTTAATATTTCAAGCTGCATTTCTTGGCTTATATTATTTAGGTTTTTTAAATATAATGAGGTTTTCTCAACTGTTCTATCTCCAAATTCTTTTGTTAGGTATGAAATTCCCGCAAATTCCTTTAAATAGCTATTTGGTGCTATATCATAGTATTTTTCCAATTCACTTTCTGGGTCATCGGAAATTAATATCTCATATATTTTTTCTGCTTGTCTGGACATTTCTGGTGCACTATCACCTTGTGCTACCTGGTATATTGCTTCCTCAACCATGTTATATTCATGGTAAGCATGCCTAATTTCAGCAAAGAAATCAACCTGTTGAACTAACAATTGATTATCTATTTTATCAACCATTCCATCAACTAACGTGTCAATCATGAATAACTCAAATATAAGCAATATGCACATTAAAAGCCAGTTTGCTCTTGTTATAAGTATTATTACTATCGTCACTGGTACTATTATAGCTAGTGCTCTTGTTAATATTTGTGATGTTTGTTTTCTTGTTAAATACTCATCATCTATATTTATAATTTCAAGTCTTCTTCTTATTTTAAATACATATCTCTTCAAAAATGCTAATTTTATATAAATAACATACAATTTTTGGTATAGTATTTCCATAGAGAATTTATTCTCTTTTGTTCCCTGCCTTAATTGCCTTATTTGCATTGTATCAGAAGATTTCAGCTTCTTACTTAAAATTATATAAGCTATTACAATTATTACAAAAAGTACTCCAACTCCGGCAAGCATGTACAACATTAGGTTACTATTCATGTAATTTTTTAGCACCTCCTTATCTTTAACTTTGCTCTATTAATCAACATCTGAATCTCTTCTTGCATCAATATTCCAATGGGTTTTAACAAAATTTTTGAAATCATTTGAATCTGTATCGTCCATGTTGTTAATCATTTCTTTTATGTTCTTTTCAGATATTGGGTTTGTTACAATATATTGTCCGTCATGATATTCTAGTATATTTCTGTATTGATAAAGTTCTTTATTGGTTGTTTTCGAAAAATACATTGTTGCATTATCCATAAACTTATTCAGCTTGCCTTCCATTGTTTTTTCTTTTCTATAGTCATATGTATATTCATTTTTTTCTTCAACTGGAATACACTCTGTAATTCTTTCAACATATCTCTTTCCTCTAAAGTCTTTTGCTAGGTGAACATCAAAGTTAAGAACTTGAACTACCTGTTGTTCTGCTATTCTTTCATTTGAGAATACTCCTGCACGAAGCATTGAGTTACGAAGTGCTGTTACTAAATCTGGAAATGTTTTAGCATGGTGAGTAAATAATGTAAATTTAGAAGCAACCTGTGCTGATTGAATCATCCAAGATGCTACCGGGTCAGTTGCAACCTCACCTATAATGTTAACTGAACCATCAGTTTTCTTTTGAACATCCAAACATTGCTGTCCAGAAATTGTTTCTGTTTCACGCATTGATAATATGTTTCTTGTTGGATATATTTTTCTTAAGTGAAGCTCAAATGCGGTTTCTGTAATACGAAGGTTCATTGTTTCGTATATGTTTTCTATCATACCCATAAGCAATGTTGTTTTACCACAACCCTGCTCACCAGTAATGGATGTAATTCTAGCTCCCTTAACTAAATATTTTAATAATTCTATTGATTCATCTGCACCTGGCTCATGCTTAAACCATTGCTCTAATGTTGAACGCTTAACATCGAATTTTCTTACGAAGAAAGCCCAAGTTTCAGACATGCTTGGTCTAACAACAACAACACGTGAACCATCTTTCATTTCATTTATTTTATAACCATTTGTATCTGATAATTGTCCTGGATTATTGTATTTATAAATGTTCTGGCAAACTCTTTTTAGCTCTGCTTCTGTTCCAAATGAAAGGAAAGCTAAACGGATAGATTTACCTTGGAACATTATCCAGATACTGTCACAAGCACGTGGAACTTTGTGTTCTGCAATTTGACCTAAATAATCCTGACTTATTTGGGATACCTGGTTTAAGAAGCTCTCTGGAAGTCCAGAAACACCACCTGAAATGCCATCAACATTCATATCTCTTATTTCATCTATTGAACTGTATCCTTTATAATGTTGATAAATTCTTTGAACTACTATATTCAATTTATCTTGGAATGTTAGTGCAAAATTTTCCTGCTCATAAATTTTGTCTATTTCCTCAGGCGTTATTACATATGATGGCTTTGAATCACCTTCAACATATTTTAATTCTGCCAAATCATATTTTTTTATTATTTCGCCAAGAGCTTCATATCCAAATTCAGATTTATACATGTATAATATTATATCAAATTTATCCTGTGCTGTTAAAAGTGATGGAACATCAAAAGGAATGGCTTTTGATATATTTGTTTCATCAACTCCATATTCGTTATAAAGTAAGTCATATATTAGTTCCTTAACATATTTCTTATCATTTATATCTCCATATGTACAACCCTTTAAAGCTTTTTTTAATTCATATTTTTTATTTTTTCTTCTTTTTAATTCTTCCTCAGAAAGACCTATATCATAAAGGTTAATCTTTGTAATTTCATCTAATCTTCTCTTGACAAATTCCTTCATAACTTCCAAAGTATAGGTTCTGTCATCTACTTTCATTTGTTCATCTGCTTCTTCATTTTGTCTTTTTTGAATAAACCTACGAACTATTGCAAAAGCTACAGCTATAACAATTACTGTTAATATTAGGTTAGCTATATTCATTTTTTGTTACCTCCTCAATTTAAGGTTCTTACATTCTCATTCTAATTTCCTGAAGTTTGCTTATAATATTTTGGCATGTATTATTTGCTTCTTCCATAAATTTCATATTCCTGTCAGTTGGATCTGTTACGCTCCTGTATTTTAAGAAAAAGTCTGCCACTTTTCCTTCAGTAGTAGCTTCTCCAAATAATGTGTTATAAGATATTGCAGAAACCATTGTTCTTCCTTTAAATTCTCTTGCAATATTTTTAATGTTATATTTTGAAAATTTATCATATTTTCCTATAAGATATATTACATTGTTTCCACTTAAGATTTCATCTTTTTCTCTTAATTCTGAAACTCTTTGCAAGTCATCTAATCCTTGTTTCATTGTAAATACTATGGCATTTGATTTATTTAGTATCTCTTTTTGAGCCTGAATATTCATCTTTCTGTCTATATCAATGAATATTAAATCATATTCCCTATCTGCTATTTCTAATAATTTAGGATAATAATTTGCAATTTCATTATATTCTTCGTAATTTTCTGTAGTAGGTGCTGGTAGAATATCTAATCTATTACCTCTAAAAACAACCTTTACATAGTCCGAAACTATGTTACTTGATGTTCTATTGCTTTGTAGTATTTTTACTAAACCTTCTATTCCGTTATTTACTCCACCCATAGAGTTAAGATTTCTCATTCCAAGAATAGAAGCAACTTCTGTGCCTCTATCTTCCGGCCAAAAACATCTTTCCACTGTTTTATCTCTGTAGCCTGTTGAAATGAGCAAAATTTTATAATTGTGTTCAATTGCCATATTTACAGCAACTGCAACAGATGATAACGTTTGTCCTGTTTCTTTTTCATTACAATTACTCCAAAAAGATACAACTGCCATCTTAAGATTCATTCCTTTCTTGCTTTGTTAGTATTACACACCTTTTTCCAACTGTCTAAATACTCTTTTTATATTTGATGAATTATTATTGTCTATTTCTTCTACAAGTCCAATTAAAGCCTCTTTATATTCTGAACTAAGACCTTTGAACTTGATTTTTGCCAATCTCTGGTTTTGAACTATTATATCCATGTCACTGGTCTGCATTGGGAAATATATTTTCTCAGCGTTCCATTTTATTTTGTATCCCAATGATAAATAATTCACATACTCATCTTCTGCTTCTGTCATATTATTTGTAAAATAAATTTTTGTTAATTCTAGTGGCAGCTTTATTCCACTAAGAACCTCAAGCCCCTTCTTTAACGCGAATAAATCTGGAGATGTAACAAAATAATTACGATTAAAAGCATAAATATCAAAATCCTCCAAAAGGTTAGGATTATCTATATCAAGCAATATGTAATCATATGTAAGCATCGCAGATTCAGGCATTCCTAAATATCTTTTTATTCCACTATAATCTTTAAACCCAACAGCTACATCTATTCCTTCATATTCAGTAACATAAGATACTGTAGGGTTTATAGCTGGAACAACATATTTGGCTTTTTGATTCACAGTTGAATCTATTACTAATACTTTTTTCCCAAGTTCAACTAAAACTCTTGCAACATAAATTATAAAATCTGTTTTGTCATAAGTCCCTATAAACCCTATTCTCTCCATTTAGTATTTTCCTCTTTCTATATTTTAATAACCTGCTAGATCATCCAAGTAAGATTTTCTTTGCTCTTGTGCATTTGTTACTTCTGATGTTGTACCTGAAGATACTCTGCTCTTTGCATCATCAGCATCTACTGTTCCAAGTGCTGAGTTTATGCTATTTCTTGTTGATGTAAATTGTTGATACCTGTTATACATAGCTGTTTTTGCTTCTTGAACAACGTTTGGATTTTGAGTTATCATGTTTACAACTTCTGCACTTGGTACATATGTTGGTGTTGCTTTTTCTTGAGTTCCTGGTTCAACATATTTTGCAGTATAAAGTACTGAACCATCAAGTTTATAAGCCTCCACAATAGCATTGCTCATTGATAAAGTTTCATCTTCTGTCAATTTTACCCATATTGTATTTTCAGAATCAATACCAGATATTTGTGGTATTTCTACTTTTTTCTTAGATACAACTATATAGTCTTGTCCATTTGGCATTCTTAATCTTATATCAATAAAATCATCGCTTGCTATTTGGCTATTAAGTTTAAGCATATTGTACTCTTGCAATCTTAGATCTGCTGTTATTGGGTTTCCTGAATCAGCAACAACGGCTGAAGTAAGTATTGATCCTTTTGTAAGGTCAATTTTTGCTACAGAAGTTTCTGTTAATGATGCTCCAGTTATAGCATCTGTAGGTGCTGCATTTTTATCAGTTTCCACCTGAGTAAGCATACTAGAATCAATTTGTTCTCCAGATTTAACATCTACTTTTAGTGCATACACTTTTATTAAATTTGCAAGTCTTTCGTTTTCACTATCCTGCATATTTTTAATTTTTAGAAGTAGTACTGCAGCTAATGCTCCCATAATTAAAACTGTAATTAAAACGCCTAATATAAATGAATTCCTTGATTTTCTTTGCATTGGATTTGAAGCCATATTTTTTTCCTCCCTAATAAATCGTCATCAAATGACTTATATATACTTATATAATTTTACAACAAAACAACATGAAATACAATAATAATTTCATGTTGTAATCTAAGTTTAATGTTTCTGTAATATAATTGTAATAATCATCTTCTATAATACCTTCCACCATAGTACCTATTTGAATTGCAGCAACAGCTACCACTTTCATTTTCTGTTCTTCTATTTATTATTCTATCAGCAGAAACAGTATCTGCATTTACATTTTCTGCATCAACTGTTGTAGCTTCTAGCTGCCTTGCAGCTATTCTATTTGCAGTTACATTATTAAGCACTATTCCGTTTCCACACCTTAATTTGTATATTAGGCAAATTAATGCGGCAGTAATGTATGCTAATAGTGCATATATTATACCATATACAATAAAAGTTAAATCAGATATTACAAAGGCAACTATCAAAAATATTGCGAAGAATATTAGTGCTACCAATAATGGACTTTTAAGTAATTTTTGAAAAGCAACAGAAAATATTATTACAGCAATTGGAATTGCAACTAAAAACAATAATAAGTTCATATCATACTAACTCCTTTTATGTTATTCTTTATATATAATATGAGTTATTAGAATAATTAGTTACCTATACTTATTTATACTGCACTTTCACAAGGTATAATCCATGTGCAGGAAGTGTTTTTCCTGCTTTGGTTCTGTCTTTTTTTTCTATTATATCTGGAATTTCATTTGGTTCTATTTTTCCTAAACCAACATCTAACAGTGTTCCAGAAATTATCCTTACCATATTGTATAAGAATCCATTTCCTGTAAGCTCTATTATTATTCTTTCTCCATCTTGCCTTACTTCAGCTTTATAGATTGTTCTTACACTATTTTTTCCACTTGTTCCACTGGATTTGAATGCTTTAAAGTCGTGCTCGCCTTCAAAGTATTTAGCCGCTTCCACCATTTTTTCCACATTTAATTTTACAGGGAAGCAGTATTCTAAGTTTCTATATATGGCTGTTCCTGTTTTAGAGTTGTTTATTATGTATCTGTAAGTCTTTTGCTTGGCAGTATACCTGCTATGGAATCTTTCATCTACTTCTTCAGCTTTTTTTATTATAATACTGCTCTTAAGCTGAGAATTGATTGCTAAAGCAAGCTTTTCTATTGGTAATGCAGAATTTGTTTTAAAATTTGCCACCTGTCCTAGAGCATGAACCCCTGCATCCGTTCTTCCAGACCCAATTAAATCAACTTCCTCTTGTGTTATATTATAAATTGCCTTTTCTATTTCGCCTTGAATGTTTAATTTATCTGGCTGTTTTTGCCAGCCATTATAACACTTCCCATCATATTCAATTGTAAGTTTAATATTTCTCATCTTTCCTCTTATTTCTTATGCCCTTTAATTTATTAAATCTTCCTTTTGGCTTTTCCTCTAGCCTATTTGTTATTATATTTTTTATTAATATATTTTTAAGTGCCTCTTCCTTAACATCTGCAATTAGTGTTCCATCTTTTGCAATAGAAATTTTTCCAGATTCTTCTGATACAACAATTGCAATAGCATCAGATTCTTTAGATATTCCAACGGCAGCTCTGTGTCTAGTTCCAAGCTCTTTTGAAATATCTGCATTGTTTGCAAGTGGAAGAATGCACGCTGCAGCCTCTATCCTATTATTCCTTATTACAACAGCTCCATCATGAAGTGGAGTATTTGGAACAAATATATTAACTAATAGTTGTGGTGATATTTCAGAATTCATTTCAATTCCAGTAGCCACAATATCGCTAAGACTTATATCTCTTTGTATTACAATTAGTGCTCCAGTTTTTGTTTTTGACATTTCACAAACAGCAATTACAATTTTATAAATGTCTTCCCTAGTTCTAGTTTCTATATTTTTCTCCATTCCAAATAAATATGTTAATTTATTTGTGCCAAGCTGTTCAAGTGCTCTTCTTATTTCTGGTTGAAATATTACAACTAGTGCCACAACACCTGATGGTAAAATAGAGGTTAGTACCGAATGCACTATTTTAAGATTTAGAATTCCACTTATCCATGTAATCAAAATAAAGAAAATTATTCCTTTTATTAATTGCATACCCTTAGTGTCTTTTGCAAATTTTAGTATCTTAACAATTACATACACAACAATTGCTATATCTAGTATTAAAGGTATTAGTTTAATTGGGTTTTCTTGCAATAGTTTTCCGTAAGTTGCAATATCTTCTCCTAAATTTTCAAATGGATCTAACATAAAATTTTCCTTTCCTTACAAATATTAATGTAATAAGTAAAACAATAATGTTGCTGCCACTGCAACCACCATTAAAACAGCAAGTATTAAAGCCATTATTTTAACAAATACTTGTCCTGCATCATGTTTTATATTTCTATGCTTTTTCTCTTTTTTAATTTTCTCTTTCATTTTAATTTAAGACTTTCCTTTCTCTTTATTCTGCTATTTTTACTAGCTGTTTTATTTTAGCATCTTTTTATTATTTTTTCAACAATTTTTCAAGTGTTATTATAAACATTGCATGGGACCATCCAAGACCAACTACCCATGCTGGCTGCATATTTTTATTGTCTATTTGTTCTGCTAAGAAGCCCAATTCAGATGAACTATTTACAACAAAATTAAATGCTTCCTTGGCTTTTTTATCTTCTCCTGCTTCAATGTAGTACAAAGCCATCCACAAAGTTGCAATTACCCATGGATTTTTTCCACCCATATAATTATCATCTTCAAATCTTAGGTATCCTCCTGTATAGGTGCGTAGTGTCATATTTATTTTTTCTATTGTATTTATAACCTTTTTTTCATTTGTTCCAAACAATTCAAATGGATATACTGTACCAACCAAACTTATGTCAGTTTTATTATCAATTGTATTCCTTTTTAAAATTTTTGTATTTTCATCTAGTAAATTGTTTTCAATATAATTTTTTATATTTTCAAGTTCTTTATTTATTTTTTGAGATTTCTTTACTATTTGCTCAATTTTTAATCTATTATTTTCATATTTAGCTTTTATTTCATTATAAATTGCATTCATTGAATTCAAAGAAGCATATATGGCAGCCAAAGAATACAAATGCACTCCTTCATTCATTTCCCATAAATCATAGCTCAAGTGATTATATATTTTGTCACTTTGCTTGCCACTTTCTTTTACTTTTTCTTCTATTTCTTTTTTTACAATATCATTTTCCTCTTTTTCTCCAAAAATGTTTTCAAGATATTTAAATATAAACTTTAAAGCATTTTCACACATTTTAAGGTTTGACTCTAAAAATTTTATTTCTTTTGTAATTTTATAATGTTCATAAATTCCATATATAATACTTGCTGTTTCGTCAATTTGGTATCCCCAACATGGAGCTAGGCTGCAATCTGTATAAAATCTCTGTTCCCACATTCCGTTATTACTCTGAGTTTTTTTGCAAAAATTATTATAGAACTTTTCAGTTTCTTTAGTCATATTAAGGTAATCCAGAGCTTTAGTCATAAAAATAGCGTCTCTAGACCAACAATAAGAATATCTTCCACACTTTTCTCTATTCTCATCTACTTCTATTGCTGCTGCCATTCCACCAGTTTCTTCATTTTGTAATAATGGAAATAATAAAATTGTTCTATTATATATTTCCAATGTTCTTTTCCCAACTTCTCTGCCTTCGGTAGAATTCAGTTTTAAACCATCGTGCTTTTCTAGGTAATTTCTCCAATATTTTTTTGCTGCCATATACTCTTTTGCAACATCTAGTCTTTTTAGTTTTTCTATTTCTTCCTCTATAAATTCACTGCCCGATTGTGTTTTATTATTTTCTATATAAATGAATACATTGAAATCAATTTGGTCTCCTGGTTGTAAAGTTCCCAAGTCATAGCTTATGGCAGAGTCATTGCTCATTCCAATATAATCTTTATCTGTAAGCTTTGCCTCTCTAATATAGTCTTCTACATCATTTATTCTGTGTCCAGAGATTGCATGGTTTGCAAAAGTGGAAATTGAAAAATCGTGATTGTATTGTATCATTCCATTTTGAATTACCCTTGCAGATACCATATTATTGTAGTCTGATAACAGTTTTGAACGTATTAATAAACGCAGCTCTAATGGCAATTTATTACTGTTTACAAATGTGTATCTTCTAACAATAACATTTTTGTTCAATACTGCAAAATCAGTCTGTCTCACTTTTAAATTAAAATACGTATTTTCTATCTCTGTATTAAGAATATTTGTATTTTCAGTATAATATTGAGCATACCTATTATTTATATCATCATGTAAATAAATAATTGCTGAATCATTAATTTTTACTCCCACATTATAAAAATCGATAAATTGTTTAAAATCTACAGCTGGATAATATGCCCTTAGTAGCTCTCCTTTTTTACTAAATGTTGCTTTGATATTCTTATTTCCTATTATGGCATCATTAAAAAACTTATTATTCATTGGTTACTCCTTCTAATTCACGTTAAGATTCTATAATTTCAACGATCTTCTTTTCCAACTCCTTAACTTTCTGATTTAAAATTTCTAATTCCTTGTCTGTTCTTTCTTTTCCTAGCATTTCGTCTTTTACAATACTTTTCATGTCTTCTATTTCTTCTTGAAGTGTTTCTATTCTATCTAATATTTGTAATCTCATATATTTTTTGTCTATTGGATCTTTGTATTCTTTTTCAACTGCTAATTGTTCATCCAGTGTATATTTTTCTCCAAAAGAAGGTATTGTTACTGGTATATGAGTATTATCAACAATTTTATTTTTTAAAACAAGCTGTGCCTCTGGTTCTCCATGTACTAAAAATATGTGCTTTGGCTTTTTTATAAATGAATATATGAAATTTAAAAGCCATTCCTGGTCTGCATGTCCAGAATACCCCTCTATATATTCAATTCTTGCCTTAACAGAAAATTCCTCTCCAAATATTTTAACTTTTTTAGCTCCATCTACAATTGTTCTTCCTAATGTTCCTGGTGCCTGGTATCCTACAAACAAAATAGTACTTTTAGGATTCCAAATATTATGCTTCAAATGATGCTTTATTCTTCCTACTTCACACATTCCACTTGCAGAAATAATTATAGATGGTTCGTCACTCTCATTTAATGCTTTAGATTCATCGGCTGTTTTTGTAAATTTCAATCCTGAAAACTCCAATGGATTGTCTCCTCTTTCCATTAAAGCCTTTGTCTCATCATCAAATAAATCTTCATTTTTCTTAAATACTTCTGTAGCAGATATTGCAAGCGGACTATCCACATATACTGGTGCCTGCATTAATTTTTTATATTCTTCCTCAAATTTTTCATCTTTTGAGTCTTGTTCCTTTATTTTATCAAGTTCAAATAATATTTCCTGTGTTCTGCCTACTGCAAATGATGGAATAACAACTGTTCCTCCATTATCCAAGGTCTCTGATACTATATCAAGAAATACCTTTGCCTTATTTTCTGTACCAACATGAAATCTATCTCCATATGTAGATTCCATTACTAAATAGTCTGCATCTTCAATCATGGTAGGCTCAGATAACAGTGGAATATCATTATTTCCTATGTCGCCTGAAAAAACTGTTTTTGTTTCTTTTCCATCTTCATTTACCCAAACTTCTATAATGCTTGATCCTAGCATATGCCCTGCATCATTAAACCTTACATGAATATTTTCATCAATATCTATAATTTCATCATATTTCACTGTCTTAAATATTTCTAAGCACCTTTCAGCATCTTCAGCCGTGTATAGTGGCTCTACTGTCTTTTGTCCTTTTCTTTTCCTCTTTTTATTCTTCCATTCATTTTCTTGTTCTTGTATATGTCCACTATCTGGAAGCATAATAGAACACAGGTCACAAGTTGCTTTAGTTGCATACACTGGACCTCTGAATCCTTCATTATACAATTTTGGAATTCTTCCAGAGTGATCTATGTGAGCATGTGTAAGTAGCATAAAATCAATATCTGTAGGATTATATAAGAAAGGGGCTTCATTTTCTAATTCTAATGTAGCTTTTCCTTGGTACATTCCACAATCCACTAAAAACCTTTTTCCAGCTGCTTCTACTAGAAAATTAGAACCAGTTACGGTTTTAGCAGCTCCCAAAAAAACAATATTCATTCGTTTATCTCCTTTAATTTTATTTTTTAATTACTTTAGTAGCAAAGCAATCTTTCTGTTTAATTTTACGTTTAATAAATTTAAATTATCCACCTTTTCATTAAATACATTTTCTAATTCTTTACTATCATATATGCCAACTGTTATGTAATAATCTGTATCTGATACATATTTTTCCTCTTTTTGCTTATTTATTTTTATTTGCATTTCCTTTAAGTCTATTATTCTGCTTGAAAATACATGTTTTAATATATTATAGCAAAGGCTTACACTATTAGAAAAATTTGTTATTATCTCTTTATCAATACAGTTATCAATTATAACATTCATTACTTTTTCAAGCTGTTTATTTAATTGCCTACATTGATATATTTTTTTGTTTTTTCCAACTGGAAGTAAGCAGTAATATCTAAAAGAATACAATATATTTTCCCAATCTTCTTTTTTACTATATTTTTCAATTTTCTTTCCATATAATTTTAAAAATTCAATTTGGGTTTGCATCAAAGTTTCTTCTTTTGAATTATCTTCAGCTGCATTTTCCAATATTTTTTTTAGAAAACTGTATTCATTTTCAAGATTTTCTTGAACTTTTACATATTCAACCGGTTCAATAAATTTGTTCTTTTGTTTGATAATTTCCATCTTTTCTTTTCGCTCGTTTTCCATTCTTACTACTAAATGACTAATGCTGAATATTTTTTCCTTATTAGGCAACTTTGCATTTCTAGCTATATATTCTTTTTTCAATTTTTCTTTATCATTTAAAATTTCATCTATATTTTTAATTTCCAAATTAAGTTTCTTTTTTTCTTCAGTAACTTTTTCAAGATAATCTTTTCTATTTTCCATTGCTCTAATTAATTCTTCTTTTTTATTTGCAATTATCTTTACTTCATTTTTTAAACTTTCATTTTCAGATATTTCAATACTTAAAATTGATTCATACAACTTTCTATCATAATCATATCCAGAATTTACACTCTGCTTGTATTTTTCCGTATAGAAATCAGCATTTTTATAATTTATATTTAATAGTAAAAGGTTTTGAAATATAAGATTGCGTTGTATATTTTCCTCTCTTTTTAGGCTATTGTTCCATGACCATCCATCAAAATCTCTTACTACTTCACTATCATTTATACATTTTGCCCTAATTATAAAATTTCTTATTGCCTCTTTGTAATATTTTTCTTGCTGAACATCTTCTTGATTATTAATTTTGTATATCATTTCTTTCTGCAGTATTCTCATTTGTACAAGTGAATATAATAAAGCTTCTTCATTTGCATATACTAAAATTGTTCCTTCATCTGGTTCTATTAAGCAAACGCTGTCTGTATCTTTTAATGGCTTAGCATCGTCTGTTTCAGGCGTTACAGCCTGTATTTGGAAACAATATTTTTCAATTGTTTCCAAAATCTGTTCCATAAATATTGCTTTTTCCATAGATTCAGGCTTAACTTTAAAATAATCATTGTATCCATTTTCAATTTTATATAACATACTCAATAATAAATTTTTTACATCCTCATCAAATGTTTTATTATCTAATATTTTTTCCAATTTATTATTGTACTCATTTGAATTGAATTTTGAAAAAAAACTCATTTAACATACCTCTGTATAATTATTGTTGTGCATTCAATTCAGCCCAACGTTCTTTTGTCATTAATACTTCTCTTGGTTTGCTTCCCTGGTATCCAGAAATTATACCTCTTTCTTCCATTTGGTCTATTATTCTTCCAGCTCTTGCATAACCAACTTTAAATTTCCTTTGTATAAATGAAGTTGATGCCTGCCCTGTTTCTATAACAGTTTCTATTGCTTCATTTAATAAAGGATCTGTTTCATCATCATTTAAGGCTCCATCATCTATTTCTTTATCTGTTGTATTGGCCTTTTCAATATATTCTGTAATATCATCTCTGTAAACTGTTTCACCATTAGATTTAACAAAATCTACAATTTTTTCTACCTCTTTATCTGATATAAAAGCTCCTTGAATTCTTACAGGCTTTGGTGCTCCAGTTGGGAAGAATAACATATCTCCCTTGCCTAATAATTTTTCTGCACCCACTTGATCTAAAATTGTTCTAGAATCAACCTGTGATGATACAGCAAATGCAATTCTTGATGGTATATTTGCCTTGATTAATCCTGTAATTACATCAACAGATGGACGTTGAGTTGCAATAACTAAGTGCATTCCTGCTGCTCTTGCCTTTTGAGCCAACCTACAAATTGCATCTTCAACATCCCCTTTTGCTACCATCATTAAATCTGCAAGCTCATCTATGATGATTACAATATGTGGAAGTTTTCCAATTCCATCTTCATTTTCAACAGCATCATTATAGCCCTTTAGATCTCTTACACCTTTTGATGCAAACATTGTGTACCTGTTTTCCATTTCTTGAACTGCCCAGGCTAACGCTCCTGCAGCTTTTTTAGGGTCTGTTACAACTGGTATTAATAGATGTGGAATTCCGTTATATACTGAAAGTTCTACAATCTTTGGATCTACCATTACAAGCTTAACCTCACTTGGTTTTGCTTTATAAATTATACTAGCAATTAAGGTGTTTATACAAACACTTTTACCAGAGCCTGTTGCACCAGCAATCATTACGTGTGGCATTTTTGCTATATCTGTTACAATTTCTGTACCAGATACATCTTTTCCAAGTGCAAATGCAAGTTTCGATTTATTATCTTTAAAAGAATCAGTATCTAGTATATCTCTTATATGAACTATTTCGCTTTCTTCGTTTGGAACTTCTATTCCGACAGCTTGTTTTCCAGGAATTGGTGCTTCAATTCTTATTGTTTTTGCTGCTAAATTAAGAGCAATATCATCTGCCAAATTAGCAATTTTGCTAACGCGCACACCTTCTGCCGGCTTAAGTTCATATCTTGTAATAGCAGGCCCAACCGATACATTTTCCACCTTTGCGGATACTCCAAAACTATATAGTGTTTTTTGCAATTTCGATGCTGTATCAGCTAGAGCTCTTTTCCCGCCTTTTAATCCTTTACTAGAACCTTGGCTTAATAGAGTAAGTGGTGGGAATTCATAATTTTCATCTTCAACAGAAATTGCATGCTCAAGTTGCAGTACCTCTTTTGTTTTTTCTTCTTTCTTTTCTTCTTGTTTTTTAAATAATGGATCTTCAATAAAATCTGGTGCTTGCTCACTTAAATTTTTATTTGTTTGTGAATTCTTTACGTTTGGCTTCAATTTTTGTGCTTTATCAAAATTAAATAGCTTAGTTTTCTCTGGCTCTTCATCATTTAATTTTATTTGTAATTGTTGAACATCGAGCGCTTCTTTTTCTCTTTCTATTTTTTCTCTTTGTCTTCTTTCCTTCTTTGTCTCTTTTCTATCCTCTATGCCATTTACTTTATCATTTCCATGTTCATTTGTTGCAGTATTTTGTTTATAATATTCTCTTTCTCTCTTCTTTTCTGTTGCCTCATCTATTGTATCTGATAATCTATTT
Source organism: uncultured Clostridia bacterium (assembly GCA_934130025.1). Taxonomy (GTDB): domain Bacteria; phylum Bacillota; class Clostridia; order TANB77; family CAG-508; genus CAG-245. The sequence continues at coordinate 9,213 of CAKOXG010000008.1, read as the reverse complement.
ACTATATCTATTCCAAACATTGCAATTACAAGGGCAATTATTCCTCCAAAGCAGGCTACAACAGTTCCAACATTTCCAAACAATTCTATTAAAGGAATGGTAAATATTGCTCCAACGGATCCTCCTCCAATTCCTTCTGATCCTAAATCAAAAAATTGATCAAGAACATTTTGGAACGACCTTCCTTCAACAACTACTTTTCCTTGGTTTATTTCAAATACGTTTAGTATAATAGAAATGCACAAAAGCATTACTGAAAATTCAATTATCTTTTTTGACCAAGCTGTTTCCCCCTGATACCCAATGTAAATTGCAATTATAAAAACTCCAATTGGTAAAATATATTTTATGTACCCCATTATTCCGCCAAGGTATGGGCTTAAGTTTTCACCTATAAAACCTGATTTTGAATATATAAGAACAGCAAGTAAAATGCTTGCAACCATCATTAAGGCTACAACAATACTTGTATTTACCTGTTTCTTTTTTTGTATACTTTGTTTCTTTCTTTTTCTTCCTCTTTTAGCCATTTGTTCCTCCAAAGTTTTTCATAATTATTTTCATTATAATTTTATATCAAAATAAAAAAAAAGTATATAGAATTTACTAAAAATAGGCTAATATATTAGCCTATCCTAGAATTTATTTTACTTCTTTTCTGTTATTTTGTATTACTTTTAAAGCATCCTCTAGTGTAACTTGTACTCCTGCTAAAATGTTATCTGCATAAGCTTTTGTTCCATTAGATATTTCACGTGCCATATCGTTAGCATTTTCAATAATTTTATTTTTTTGTTCATATGCTTTTTTAGTTATTTCATGTTCATCAATCATTGAAATAATTCTATTTTCAGCTTCCTTAACTATTTCTTTTGCCTCTTCATTTGCCTTTTCAATAATTCTATCGTGTTCTTCTTTTATTACTTTTGCTTGTTTTAATTCTTCAGGTAATTTAAGCCTAATCTCCTTTATAATATCTAATAATTCATCTTTATCAAGCACCGCTTTACTCGTAAAAGGCAATGTTTTACTATTTTCCAACATATCTTCAATTGTTTCTAATAAATTGAATATCTCCATCTTGTTTCCTTTCCTTAAGAAATATCAAGGATGCTCTTCCATATTTTCTTAAGTCATACATTTTATACTTTATTTTGTCACTATATATTTCGTTTATATCTCGTTCTGGTTCATCTGTTTCGATTATTATTATTCCATTTTCATTAAGTAAATCCATATTACTTATTTGTTCAATTGCTTTTACAGCTAAATCCTCTTTATATGGTGGATCTAGGAATATAATATCTAACTTTATATTTTCATTTTTTAATTTTTTTAAGCATTCCAGGTAATCTATGTTATAAACAACTGCTCCATTTTCAAGTCTTGTTTTTTCTAGATTTTTATATATCATTTGAACAGCATCTTTTGACTTTTCGCATATATAAGCTTTTTTAGCTCCCCTGCTTAAAAATTCTATAGCTATTGCTCCACTACCAGAAAACAAATCTAAAACAGTAGCATCTTCTATACTATTTTGTATAATATTAAAAAGTGATTCTTTAACTCTGTCTAAAGTAGGCCTTGTACTTATTTTGTCTATTGAATGCAAGATTGTTCCTCTTGCACTTCCACTTATAACTCTCATATTTTTTCTTCTTTCATTATTAGTCTATTTCTACAGATATTAAATAACTACTATATATATTTTATCTTTTTTTTTCTATATGTCAATATTTATAACTCAAATGTAACATAGATTTAATAGAGCTGTAACATTTTTGTGCCTTTGTAACAATTAAATAACATAAAAAGACTTGGCCTTTGTACCAAATCTTTTGTCTTATGTTATTTATTCATTATCCTTATTTATTTCTTTTATTAGTTCTAATTGTGATATTAGAAGTGATTCCATCTTTGCTTTATATACATCGAATTGTTTTTGTAAATCTTCCAAGCTTTTTTGTTTTAATGCAATTTGTTGTTCTAAATTTGTAAGTGACTGTTTAGCATCAGATTCAGCATCTTTTATTATTTGGTCTGCCTGTTGTCTTGCAACATTTTTTATATCTTCTGCTGTTGTTTGAGCCATTATTAATGTATTATTTAAAGTTCCTTCTATTTGTTTATAATGTTCTAGCTTGCCTTCTAATTCTCTTATTTTATCCTTTGACTCATTACTATCTTTATATATTTTTTCATAGCAGGCTGTTAATTCATCTAAAAAATCATCAACTTCCTCAACGCTATAGCCATTCATCATTTGTTTTGAGAATTTTTTATTTTCTATTTCTAATGGTGTAATCATTTTTACTTCCTCCCAGCCTATCATTTAAAAAATATTAGTTGTTGCCTGTATTTTTTAACCATGATACAGACAATTTATTTTTTATTTCTTCTCTTGCCATTTCATTTGTTATTTCATAATTATATGGTGCTATTAAGAAAATAGAATTTGATACTTTTTGAATGTGTCCATCAAGAGCATGCACAGCCCCACTTACAACATCAATAATTCTTCTTGCAACATCTTTATTTACATATTCCAAGTTTACTATTACAGATTGCTTGTCCTTTAATAAATCACATATGTCTTCAGCTTGATCAAATGTTGTTGGTTGTGAAATAACCATTCTTATTTGTTGTGCCTGTGGTAAATTTACAACTTTACTATTGTTGTTACGTCTTCCCCATAGTTTATTATTTTCTTTATTATTTTCTTCTTCCTCTTCTTCTACTTCCTGGTTTGTATCTTCGTACTCCTCTTCCTCTTCATTTGCATCCATTCCGAATGCTCCCCATATCTTATTCATTATTGCTCCTGACATTATAAACCTCCTAATTTTATCGTCCTTTGTAAAAATCTAGCTATAGTATCTATCTTTTTTTTAATATTGTCAATAGTTTTTTTGTATTGTAATGTTAATTTAAACAAATTGTAATATTATTGTAATATTTGTAACTTTTATTGTGCCATTTGTTCCTCTGTAGGTCTTAGCACAATTTCATCATATAAAGCAATATTTTTCATATTGTAAATTTTCCTCGTGCTATACCCCAACTCTTTTAATTCTTCTGTTTTGTATGCTCTTACTATACAATATTCTTCATTTTGTTTTAAAATTTTAACCAACATTTTATTGTAATAGCCATTTCTATTTCTAACAACATATGATAGGCCGTCTTTTTCTTTTATAGCTTCATTTGGAACTCTAAATCCATCAGCGCTCCACCAAATTATGTCTAAAGATATTTTTCTATATGAAATTAATTTTTCCACATCATTAGTTATTTTTATAGTAATAGTTTTACTTCCATCACTTTCTTCTATTATATTTTCTACTGTAGCGTTAGTTGTTTCTGAATTTTGTAGCCTTATTTTTATAGAATCACCTTGTTTTGCCGATTTTGCCTCATTAGAATCTGAATTAAATATTATATAGCATTTATAATTATTAATAATTTTTCCCATTTCTTCACTGCTTGCAATGGTTTGCCCTGTTTTAAGATTTAATTTTTCTAAAAAATCCTTATTTAATTTAGAAAAATCGCTTGTTTGCAAAACCTCCTCAAGCCCATCAACTCTATATGAAACCACCCCACTATCTGTTGCTTCTATGTATTCTGAATTTTCGTTAAGCTGTTTTTCATATTCTTCCCTTTGAGATAATAACGTTTTTAAATACGAACCTGAAGGGCTATATTCCCCTGATATTTTTGCTTTTTTAGTAACATATGAACTTATATTTTTCTTACTATCTTGTATCTTTTGAACACTATTTGCCTCATATGTGGAATTCAATTCTTTTTCTATTTGGCTCTCCAATAGCTTAATATCAGTATTAAATGCTCCATTTTCATTTTGCATTATTTGTTGTATTTTGGCATCAAGATTGGCAATTTCATTTTTTATATTTTCTTCATTCGACGAGTAGTACCTAAATATTGAATCACCTTTTGCAACTTTTTCACCCTCACTTTTTATCTTAACCATTCCATTTTTATAGTTTTTGCCCTTTATTACAGTTTCTTCTCTTACAACATATCCACTAACAGTCTCTTCTTGTTCAAGAGTTCCATTTGTAACAACAAAAACATCAGATTGATTGTTTACCAGATGTAGAATTGTGTATATAGCGATTATTAAAATAGTTAATATAATCACACACAATATAGCAACTTTTTTCTTATCTATTGTATTCTTCTTCTCCATCTTTTTCCTTTCTAAATTTCAGATTTTTCAATAATTGTATCCACATTTTCTTTTATTCCTTTTGTACTATCAAGCCATATAATATTGTCAATTTTTTTAAACCAAGTAATTTGTCTTTTTGCATATCTTCTTGTTTCCATTTTTATTTTTTCAATCATTTCTTCTTTTGAATATCTTCCTTCCAGGTATTCTATTACCTCTTTATACCCTATTGCCTGTATAGAAGTAATTAATTCTTTTCCATATTTTTCATATATATTTTTAACTTCTTCTATTAGCCCATTTTCAAGCATTAAATCCACTCTTTTATTTATTCTTTCGTACAGTACATCTCTTGGCATATCTATTGCAAATACCCTATAATCATATTTTATGCCATTCTTTTTAGATTCAATTTCTACCTGAGTTTTAGTTTTTCCTGTTTCTTTAAATATTTCCAAAACTCTCAAAATTCTTTTTTTATCATTATGGCTTATGCTTTTCATTGCCTCTTCATCAATTTTATAAGCTTCTTCATATAATTTTTCAAGGCCTTCTCTTTCAGCTCTTTCCTCTAGCTTTTTTCTGTATTCAAAGTCAGTATTTATTTCTGGATAATCTATTCCATAAATTAAAGAATTAACATATAAGCCTGTTCCACCAACTACAATTGGATTTTTTCTATCTTCAAGTATTTTTTCTATAGCTTTTATAGCATCATTTTTAAAATCAGATACACTATATCTTCTGGTTGGTTCCACACAATCAATTAAATAATGCTTTATTCCCTGCATTTCCTCTTTAGATGGTTTTGCTGTTCCAACATTCATTTCTTTATATATTTGCATTGAATCTGCAGATACAATTTCTCCATTTATTTTATTTGCAAGCTCTATAGATAATGCTGTTTTTCCACTTGCTGTTGGTCCACAAATAACAATAACTTTTTGCATAATTTTGTATTTTAAAATCCTCTCACTCAATATTTGTTATATTTACTGCTGCATTAACAGCATTTTTCTTTTGATTATATAAATCAACTATTCCATTCTGAATTTTTTTAAAATAGAAGAACTCCCCAAATAATATTAGTACTGCAATTATCAAAACAATAACTGCTCTAGTATTTAATTGCTCAATTGATATTTCATTATTCCTTTTTCTAAAAAATGATCTTATTAAAAAAGGTAGAATAATTATAGCATTTACTGGAACGAATGTAAATGTAATCATACTTCTTGCAGTATCTGAAGCTGTTTTATCAATTCCTATTGAGCTAAAGAAGTACACAATTAATACCAATATATACATTACGCCAAATGAAATCATAGTGTATAATAGTCTTTTATTTTTTTCCATATTCTTATCAAAAGATTTGTATGTTAAAAATATTGATACAAGGTTTGCAAGTAGTATAAATACTGTAATAAATATATTATTCATTTTTCAATTTTTCCTCCATATTATTGTCTTCTTGAGAATTTTTTCTCAATGTCTGCCTTAGTCATCTTTATGGCAACTGTGCCACTTTGTACAGGTTTAAATGAATCTGGTACAACTAAAAATCTATCCAAAAATTCTATAATAAACTCTCTTTGTGTAATTACAGGTGTTTCACCTGCTGCTTTTGCAGCAATTGTTGACAAAAATCTTTCTTCAATTTCACCTTTAGATATTCTTGAAACTTTGTTTATTTCATCCAATACTGCTAAAAATACCTCTTTTGTTTCTAAATCAATAAGAACCTCTGGAACACCACTAAGTTTTATTGTATCTTCCCCAAATTCATCAATCGTAAAGCCTGCTTTTCTAAAAATTTCTCTATTATCCTGATAAATGCTCATTTGCTTACGGTTCAAATTTATTATATCTGGAAGCAACATCAATTGAGAATTTTTAGAAGAATCCATATAGTAATTTTCCTTAAGCCTTTCATATATCATTCTTTCTTGAGCTGCAGTCTGGTTTATTATATAAAAATCGTCTTTTATTTCTATCATTATATATTTACCAAAAGCAAGCCCAACATATTTATATAAAGGCTTTGTAGCAAATTTTGGTTGATCTTGAAAAACAGAAATATTTTCCCCGCTTTCCACTGTGCGAAATGTATCTTGCATATCATCTTTATTCTCATTTTCTTCTTTATTAGAAATCACTGTTCCAAATGTTTTATTATACATTTCCATAAATTCTGGATTTGTATACTTATCATTATACTTTACTTCTGGCTCCTTTAATTCATAGCTTTTATTTTCATTATCAACTGTTTTTTCTCTTGTTTCTTGTTCATTTTCTTTTTCAGTCACTTTATAATTTTCAATTTTAAAATCATCTTTCTTTTTTTCTTCATTTTCCTGAGGTTTATTATCAACCTTGTTTACAATATTCTGCATTTTATGTAATTTTGCCATTACCGCTTCAAAAGTTTTTTCATTTACTTCTTCTTTTATCGTCTCTCCAATTTTATCTTCTTCATCATGTTCATTATTAGAAATATCATTACCTGAATTATTTAGAGTAGAACTATTTGAAACAATAAATTTGTTTATATCGTTATTTATGGCAATTTGCTTATCTATTTGAGATACTACATCATTTTTTGATTGCTCACCAATAATAGAATCTTTTATGGCATGATATACTGCTTTAAATATCATATTTTCTTCTTGGAATCGTACTTCTAATTTTGCTGGATGCACATTTACATCTACCTTTTGAGGGTCCATTTCAATGTTTAATATTAAAAAGCCGTGCTTTCCTGTAGAAATATAATCTTTAAAAGCTTGCTCTGCAGCACTAGAAAGCGTTTTGTCTTTAACATATCTTTTATTTACAAAAAATAGTTGGTTCGATCTATTTGCTCTTGAAATTTCTGGTTTTCCAATTACTCCTTTTATGGCCATATCTTCAAAAGAGTAGTCTACATTTATCAAGTTTTCCGCAACTTCTTTGCCATAAATTCCGTAAACTACAGATTTTAAATCTCCATTTCCAGATGTTTGAATAACAGTTTTTCCTGTATTAATAAGCTTAATTGCAATTTCTGGATGGACAAGAGCTATTCTTGTTACAACATCTTCTATATAACCCGATTCAGTAAAATCCTTTTTTAAAAATTTGTATCTTACTGGTGTATTATAAAATAAATTTTCTATTGTAATGCTTGTTCCATTTGAGCACCCTGCCTCAGACTTACTAAGTATTTTTCCACCTTCTATAATTACTTCATATCCATTTTCTGAATCTGCTGTTTTTGAAAGCAGCGATACCCTTGCAATGGCTGCAATACTTGCCAAAGCTTCACCTCTGAACCCCATAGACATAACCTTGCTAAGTTCGTCCGCATTTCTAAGTTTGCTCGTTGCATGCCTCTCAAAAGCAATTTCCATATCATCCTGCATAATTCCTTTACCATTGTCGGTAACTCTTATGTATGATATTCCTCCATTTTTAATTTCTACAGTAATTTTATCTGCTCCTGCATCTATTGAATTTTCCATTATTTCTTTTACAACTGAAGCAGGCCTTTCAATAACTTCCCCTGCTGCAATTTTATTAATTGTTGCATCATCTAATAAAACTATTTTTCCCATATATGCTTTTGTTTCCTCCCAATTATTAGCTTTTTAAATTATACCATTAATTTTGTTTTTTTGTATAGGGTTTTAGCAAAAAACTTAATTTTTTATTTGTAACACTTATTTTTAATTTGAATAGTATATAACATAACTAAAGAATTGATAAATTCTTTTTTATAAGGAGGTATTTTTATGGGAAATTGCTGTAGTAGTGAACTTCTTTGGTTTATAATTTTGTTCTTATTACTATTCTGCTGTGGCTGTGGTAATAGAGCTTGCTGTAATTAGCAAAATTAAACATATTTTTAAGTAATTTACTTATTTTAAGGAGGTGACTTTTAATGCAAGAAAATAGATGCTGTCAAAATAATTGTGGATGCGGATTTGGTGGAAATAGCTGCATTTGGATTTTCATCGTATTAATAATATTATGCTGTTGCTGTGGCGGAAATAACAATGGATGCGGATGCTGTTAATTTTATTTAGGCACACAGTTTATCTCGGGAGAAAAGCTTTTCTCCCATTTTTTTCGTAAAATTGTAGCCATTAAATTGTATTTATGTTATAATTATTTTAGTAGTGTGTATTTTAGGAGGTTTAATTATGGATGGAAAATATGGAAAATTACTAACAGTTCTTTTAGTAATAGTTATAATAGCAGTTCTAGGACTATTAATCTTTTTAGGTTATGATATTATAAGTGGAGCAAATAATAAAAAAGAAGTTTCAGAAGTTTTAAATCAATATAATAATATTGAAAATAATGTAGATAATAATACTGAAGCTGAAAACACGGTAATTCCTGTACTAAATGAAGAAGTAATAGAAAATACTACAGTGGATGACAATAATTCTTCTGTTAAAAAGATTACTTATAAGGGTTATAATGTAGTTGGAAGAATATCTATTCCAACAATAAAACTTGATTACCCTATACTTGAAAAAGCAACAGGAACCTCAATAGAGTACTCTGTAGCAGTTTCTTATGGACCTGGCCCAAACCAAATTGGTAATACTGTAATAGTTGGCCATAATTATAGAAATGGTTCATTTTTCGGAAGTAATAAGAAATTAAAGCTAGGTGATAAAGTTTATATAACTGATAACTCTGGAACAAAACTAAAATATAATATTTACAATATTTACGAGACAAGCCCTGATGATGGAGATTACATGGTAAGAGATACTGCAGGAAAAAGAGAAATTTCGTTATCAACTTGTACCGATAACTCTAAAGCTAGACTTATAATTTGGGCTGTAGAAGAGCCTTAGTTAGATTTTTGAAATTTTTTCAAAATGAGGTTGACAAAACCCTAATAAGTGGTGTAAAATAAATATTGCATTTGGTTATTTAATCAGTTGCACTATGGTGGATTTAGCGTAGTTGGTTAACGCGCCAGTTTGTGGCACTGGAGACCGTGGGTTCGAGTCCCACATTCC
>CAKOXG010000007.1 GCA_934130025.1 uncultured Clostridia bacterium | reverse complement strand
TTTTATCTGGAAATGATAAAGGAAAAACTGGAGAAATTCTAGAAGTAATACCAAAAACAGAGAAAATAATTGTTAAGGGTATAAATATAAGAAAAAAGAGTGTTAAGCCAAGAAAACAAGGAGAACAAGGAGGAATTATACCTTCAGAAGCAGCTATACATTCAAGCAAAGTTGCTTTAGTTTGCCCTAAATGTGGAAAGACAGCAAGAATTGGATATTTAGTTGAAAATGGCGAAAAAACACGTGTATGCAAGAAATGCAATGCAAAAATAAAATAGTTAGGGAAAGGAGGTCTATAAAGACTTATGGAAATATTAAGAGAGCAATATGAAAAAGAAATAGTACCAGAATTAATGAAAAAGTTTAACTATAAATCAGTAATGGAAGTTCCAAAGCTTGATAAAATAGTTATCAATATAGGATTAGGTGATACAAAGGAAAATCCTAAGGATTTAGAAAATGCTATGAATGATTTAGCACAAATAACAGGTCAAAAAGCAATTGTAACAAAATCTAAAAAAGCTATAGCTGCATTTAAATTAAGAGCAGGTGTGCCAATTGGATGCAAGGTTACATTAAGAAAAGAAAAAATGTATGATTTTGCTAACAAATTATTCAATGTAGCACTTCCAAGAGTAAGAGATTTTAGAGGAGTACCTGCTGATTCTTTTGATGGTAGAGGAAACTATTCAATGGGAATTAAAGAACAATTGATATTCCCTGAAATAGAATACGAAAAGGTTGATAGAGTAAGAGGAATGGATATTATATTCGTTACAACTGCAAAGACTGATGAAGAAGCAAAAGAGCTATTAAAGTTATTAGGTATGCCTTTTAAAAATCAATTATAGGAACTAATTAATTTAGAATATCGAATTGGTATAAAGAAAGGAGTAAAAATGGCTAAAAAATCTTTAAAGGTTAAACAAGCAAGACCACAAAAATTTGCTACTAGAGAATATAACAGATGCAAGCTATGTGGAAGACCTCATGCTTACATTAGAAAATATGGAGTTTGCCGTGAGTGCTTCAGAAAATTAGCTCATGAGGGAGAAATTCCAGGAATTAAGAAAGCAAGTTGGTAAAATATAAGTTGAAAGTTAAAACGCACAAGTTTTATATGAAAAACTATAAAATTACATTTGCGTGAATGATTTGAAATTTATCAATTTTAACATTAGTATAAGAGAATGTGATAAGGAGGGAAAAAGAAAATATGGTTACAACAGATCCAATAGCAGATATGCTAACAAGAATTAGAAATGCGAGCAATTCTAAGCATAAGACAGTTGATATACCAGCATCAAATATGAAACTTGCAATAGCAAAGATTCTATTTGAAGAAGGATATATAAAGTCTTATGAGGAAATAAAAGAAGAAAATAATCAAGGTGTAATAAGAATTACAATAAAATATACTGAAAAAGGTAAGAAAGTAATCGATGGATTAAAAAGAATTAGTAAACCAGGATTAAGAGTTTACGCTTCTAAAGATGAATTACCTAAAGTATTAAATGGATTAGGAATAGCTTTAATCTCAACATCAAAAGGAATTATGACTGATAAAGCTGCAAGAGAAGCAGGTTTAGGTGGAGAGGTTCTAGCATACATTTGGTAATTAGATGACAAAAAGGAGGGAAAACAAAGATGTCAAGAATAGGAAATATGCCTGTTACAGTACCACAAGGTGTTGAAGTAAAGCTAGATGGACAACACATCACTGTAAAAGGACCTAAGGGAAGTCTTGAAAGAGACATTCATCCAAATATAAAAGTTGAATTAGACGGAAACGAAATAAAAGTTTCAAGACCAGATGATTCAAATCAAAATAAAAGCTTACATGGTACAACAAGAGCTTTAATCCATAACATGGTTGAAGGTGTTGTAAATGAATTTAAAGTAGAATTAGAAATAAATGGTGTAGGATACAGAGCTCAAAAACAAGGAAATAAACTAGTATTAAGCTTAGGATATTCTCATCCAGTAGAAGTTGAAGCTCCAGCAGGAATTGAATTTGATGTTCCAGACGCTAACCATATAGTAGTTAGAGGAATTGATAAGGAAGTTGTAGGAGAAGTTGCAAACTTCGTAAGAGCTAAACGTCCACCAGAGGTTTATAGAGGAAAAGGAATCAAATATGCTACTGAGCATATTAGACGTAAAGAGGGTAAAGCTGGTAAAAAATAATTCTAAACGTCGAAATCAGAACTAAAACTAATGCTGTTACATTAGTTAGAAAGGAGCAAGAAATGATTGGAAAGATAGATAGAAAAGCTACAAGAGAGAGAAGACATATTCGTGTACGTACTAAAATAAGTGGAACTCCAGAGCGTCCAAGATTATGCGTATATAGAAGTAATAAAAACTTATTTGTACAAGTAATTGATGATGTTAATGGAAATACATTAGCTCAAGCATCTACATTGGACAAAGAAGTAAAAACAAAGCATGCAAATGTTGAAGCAGCAAAAGAACTAGGAGCTTTAATTGCAAAAAGAGCTGGAGAAAATAAAATTACAACAGTTGTTTTTGATAGAGGTGGATACTTATACCATGGTGTAGTAAAAGCTTTAGCTGAAGCTGCAAGAGAAGCAGGATTAGAGTTTTAATAATAAAGGAGGGAAATGAAAGTGCAAGAAGAGAATTCTACAGAATTAAAAGAAAAGGTAGTAGCTATAAACAGAGTTGCTAAAGTTGTTAAGGGTGGAAGAAACTTCAGATTTAGTGCAGTAGTTGTTGTAGGAGACGGAGCTGGACACGTTGGTGTTGGAAACGGTAAAGCAGCCGAAGTTCCAGATGCTATAAAGAAAGCTATTGAAGATGCTAAGAAAAATCTTGTAGAAGTTTCTATAGTTGATACAACTATACCACACGAAATTATAGGAAAATTCGGAAGTGCAAGTGTTATGCTAAAACCAGCAGCAGAAGGTACTGGAATCATTGCTGGTGGTAGTGTTAGACCAGTTCTAGAACTTGCAGGATATAGAGATATAAGAACAAAAATAATTGGAACAAACAATCCAAGAAATGTTGTATATGCAACAATAGAAGGATTAAAGAGCATGCAAACAGTTGAATCTGTTGCAAAGAAGAGAGGAAAGAAAGTAGAAGAAATAATGTAATTTCTCTATTCAACAAATACTCAAAAATTAATTAAAATGAACTAGAAATTAGGAGGTGTAATCGCAAAATGAAATTAGACGAATTAAAACCAGCACAAAAAAATACAAAGAGAACAAGAGTTGGTCGTGGAGTTGGTTCTGGACTTGGAAAAACTTCAGGAAGAGGTCATAAAGGTCAAAAGGCAAGAAGCGGTGGCGGAGTAAGACGTGGATTCGAAGGTGGTCAAACACCATTATATAGAAGATTACCAAAAAGAGGATTCACAAATATCCATGCTTTAGAGTATACAGAAGTTACATTAACAATGTTATCAAAAGTAAAAAATGAGAATGTTACAGCTGAAAGCTTACTTGAAGAAGGTATAATCGGAAAAATAAATGACGGAATTGTAATTCTTGGAACTGGTAAATTAGACAAAAAGGTAAATGTAAAAGCTTCAAGATTTACAAAATCAGCCAAAGAAAAAATCGAAGCTTTAGGTGGAAAGGCAGAGGTGATCTAATTGTTTAAGACCATAAAAAATGCGTTAAAAACACCAGAAGTTAGAAAAAAATTATTATACACATTATTGTTAATAGTAATTTTTAGATTAGGCTGTTATATAACAATTCCAGGAGTTGACACATTTACTGTAGTCAATGAAATGAAAGCTGCTACAAATGGTGTGACAGGGCTTATAGACACAATATCTGGAGGTGCTTTTTCAAGACTTTCGATATTTGCAATGTCTATAACACCTTACATCACAGCGTCAATTGTTATTCAATTATTAGGAATGGTAATTCCTAGTCTAGAGCGTCTTGTTAAGGAAGGCGGAGAAGAAGGAAGAACTAAAATTAATAAATATACAAAAATACTTACAATTGTATTGGCATTAATTGAAGGACTTGGAATATTCTTCTCATATAAATCAACCGGAATATTCGTAGATACAAGCTTTTTAGGCGGATTTATTACAGTACTATCACTTATGGCAGGAACTGCACTACTTATATGGCTTGGAGAACAAATTACCAATAAAGGAATTGGAAATGGAATTTCAATGTTAATATTTGTTGGTATCATATCAGGATTACCAAGTGGAATTTCTGCTGTATGGAAGTTAATATTTGTTGATGGAGTATTTAGTACAGTAGGATTAATAAAAGCTTTAGCAGTTGTACTAGGTGCATTAGTACTTGTTGCAGGAGTTATATTTGTTCAGCTTGCTGAAAGAAGAATTCCAGTACAATACGCTAAAAAAGTAGTAGGAAGAAGAATGGTAGGAGCACAAAATACAAATATACCATTAAAACTTGCGATGGCAGGGGTAATGCCTATAATATTTGCATCATCATTCTTAACATTCCCTGCAATGATTTTACAAATATTTGTAAAAGATATTGCAACACAAACTGGATTCTGGGCTGGAGTATATAAATTCTCTATAGCTTCATCATATTCAGGAGTCGGAATCGGATACACAGTTGGAAATGCAGTAGTATACTTACTATTAATATTAGGATTTACATATTTCTATACTTATGCAATGTTCAACCCAGCTGAAATATCTGGCAACATCAAGAGAAATGGTGGATTCATACCTGGAATAAGAGCTGGAAAACCAACAACAGATTACCTATCATCAGTAATCTCAAAAATTACATTAGTTGGAGGATTGTTCTTAGCATTAATAGCAATACTTCCAATGCTTGCAAAATTCACAAGTTTGAACATAGCATTTGGAGGAACATCAATACTAATTGTAGTAGGTGTTGCATTAGAGACAATACAACAATTAGAATCTCAACTTGTAACAAGACATTACAAAGGATTCTTAGAGTAAAATAAAAAATATATGATACAAACCCAAATTGTTAGGCAAAAAGTTTAATAAAGAGGGTTTGTTTTTTTGTCCAATATTTATAATACAGTTAATTGAAAAAGTAAATTTTATTTATTGATTCACATTACTTTAAATAAAAATACTAAATTATTGACAAATAGTATAAAATAGTCTAAAATAGACATATAAAAAGAAAACTTAAGAATTTTAGCCTCTAATATTTTATTAGGGGCATAAAAATTGTTATGTTTGAAAGGAGATTTATTTTATGTATTTAATTATGTTAGGAGCACAGGGAACAGGAAAAGGAACTGTTGCAGGAATACTTTCAAAGGAAACAAAATGGCCTCAAATTTCTACAGGAGATATATTTAGAGCAAATATTTCAAAGAAAACAGAATTGGGTATTAAAGCAAATGAATATATTGCAAAGGGAAAGCTTGTGCCAGATGAGATTACAGTTCCAATGGTAATAAATAGATTGAATGATGAAGATTGTAAAAATGGTGCTATATTAGATGGATTTCCACGTACAGTTGAGCAAGCAGAAAAATTAGATGAAATACTTGCTGAAAAAGGAAAAAAAGTAGATTTAGTAGTGAACTTAACAACACCAAGAGAGGAAATAATAACAAGAATCTTGAATAGAAGAGTATGCTCAAATCCAGAATGCAAGGCAACTTATAACCTAACAATGCACCCTTCAAAGGTTCCAGGAATATGTGATGTTTGTGGTGCAAATCTAGTTCAAAGAGAAGATGATAGTGATGAAAATGCTATAAAGCAAAGACTTGCAACTTATGATGAAAAGACAAGTCCATTGATAGAATTCTACACAAAGAAGAACGTATTAATAACAGAAGAAGTAAGCGAAAAAATTAATAGGCTTGGTAAAGAAGCTGCTGAAGATGTATTAAAAAAAATAGAGAGCATGAAATAATTTAATATAGAAATAAAGAAGGTAATAAAATTGGTAAGTATAAAAAACAAAGCAGAGATTGAGAAAATGAGAGAAGCATGCAGAGTTGCAAATTTAGCTCAAAAAGCCGTGGAAGCAGCTATAAGACCGGGAGTATCAACATGGGAACTTGATAAAATTGCAGAAAAAACAATGAGAGAAAATGGAGCAATACCCGCAGAGAAAGGCTATCCGAGTGGAGTAAAAGGGGTACCTGCATTTCCAGGTTCTATATGTGCATCTGTAAATGATGTTGTAATACATGGAATTCCATCAAAAAGAGAAATACTTCATGATGGAGATATAATAAGTATAGACTTGGTAGCATACAAGGATGGATTTAATGGTGACTGTTGTAGAACATACTTTGTTGGAAATGTAAGTTCCGAAGCTAAAAGGCTTGCTGAAGTTACAAAACAGGCCTTTTTTGAGGGAATTAAATATGCTAAAAAAGGCAATAGATTGGGCGATATCTGCCATGCAATAGGAGAATATGTAGAAAAAAACGGATATAGCGTTGTAAGAGAATTTCAAGGACATGGAATAGGGGAAAGTATGCACGAAGATCCAGGAATTCCAAACTATGGTAAGGCAGGAAGAGGAATAAGGCTAGAGCCCGGAATGACATTGGCAATAGAACCAATGGTTATAATGGGAAAACCAGGAATATTAGAACTAGAAGATGGATGGACAATCATTTCAGAAGATGGAAGTCTTGCTGCCCATTATGAAAATACAATTTTAATTACAGAAAATGAGCCAGAAATATTGACATTAGCCTAAAAATGTTATATACTATATTAGCTATTATGGATATAATAGCTATATTGTATTTTGAAAAATGAATACAAGCTATAAAATGGAGGGAAAATAATGTCAAAAGAGGATGTTATTGAAGTTGAAGGTACTGTTGTTGAAACATTGCCAAATACAACGTTTAAAGTAGAGTTAAAAAATGGTCATCAGATATTAGCTCATATCTCTGGAAAGTTAAGAATGAATTACATTAAAATTCTTCCTGGAGACAAAGTTAAGGTTGAATTATCACCATATGATTTAAACAGAGGAAGAATAACTTGGAGAGCAAAGTAATATCTAATACTAATTATATAACAATATATATTCTAGGAGGTGCTAAAAATCATGAAGGTAAGACCATCAGTAAAGAAAATATGTGACAAATGCAAAGTAATAAAAAGAAAAGGTGTTGTCAGAGTAATATGCGAAAATCCAAAGCATAAACAAAGACAAGGATAATTGAAAAAATTGATATTAACACAAATCTGTATAAGCGGCTGTTGAATATAGTTTTCTGTATTTGATTAATTTAGGTTTGTGTTTATATATATGTTTGAATTAAAGTTAAAGACTAATTTGAAACACTATGAATTATAGATAATTTGTAAAACACCTCTAAATTTATGAACTATTTATAAATTTAAAAGATTTAAATTAGCACATTTCACCTTTAATTTTAATTTGAATGTAAAACAAAAAATAAAAAACATTTGGAGGTGCAAAAATGGCTCGTTTAGCAGGAGTTGATTTACCTAGGGAAAAAAGAGTTGAAATAGGGCTTACATATATATATGGAATAGGACTATCTCGTTCTCAAGAAATATTAAAAAAGGCTGGTGTTAATCCAGATACTAGGGTAAAAGATTTAACAGATGAACAATTACAAGCAATAAGAAATGCAATGGAAGGTTATACTCTAGAAGGTGACCTAAGAAGAGAAGTTGCTCTTAACATCAAAAGATTAACTGAAATCGGATGCTACAGAGGAACAAGACATAGAAGAGGTCTTCCAGTTAGAGGACAAAGAACAAAAACTAATGCTCGTACAAGAAAAGGACCAAGGAAATTAGTTAGTAAGAGCAAAAAATAATAAATAAAGGGTAACACAAGTTACAAATTCATTTTAAAAAAAGAAAATCCAAAAGGAGGGAAATCTTTAAAAATGGCTAATACAAAAAATACAGCAAAGAAACCAGTTAGAAGAAAAGACAGAAAAAACATAGAAAAAGGTATGGCACACATTCATTCTAGCTTTAATAATACAATAGTTACATTAACAGATACACAAGGAAATGTTTTATCATGGGCAAGTGCTGGAGAACTAGGATTCAAAGGTTCAAGAAAGAGCACTCCATTTGCAGCAGGAGAAGCTGCTGAAACAGCTGCAAAAGCTGCTATGGAGCATGGACTAAAAACTGTTGATGTATTCGTAAAAGGACCAGGTTCTGGTCGTGAATCTGCAATTAGATCATTACAAACAGCAGGTCTTGAAATAACATCAATTAAGGATGTTACTCCAATACCACATAATGGATGCAGACCACCAAAAAGAAGAAGAGTATAATTTCTTCATAAGAATAAAATAAAGCGTGAAAATGCAGTAATAATATAATGGTTACAAAAAATTAAGGAAGGTGAAATAAAAAATGGCAAGATATAAAGATGAACAATGCCGTATTTGTCGTAGAGAAGGACAAAAATTGTTCTTAAAAGGCTCAAGATGCTACTCAGACAAATGTAGTATAACAAGAAGAAATTATGCGCCAGGACAAAATGGTCAAAAGAAAAGCAAAATTTCTGAATATGGTACTCAATTAAGAGAAAAACAAAAAACAAAAGCTTTCTATGGAGTTGGAGAAAAGCAATTTAGAAAATATTTTGATATGGCTTCAACAAGTAAAGGAAAGACTGGTGAAGTTTTACTTCAAATACTAGAAAGTAGATTAGATAACGTAGTATATAGATTAGGTTTAGCAAGCTCAAGAGCACAGGCAAGAATGCTTGTAACACATGGTGCTTTTGAAGTAAATGGACATAAAGTTGATATACCATCTTATTTAGTAAAAGCAGGAGATGTAGTTTCAGTAAGAGAAATAAGAAAAGATAACGGAACAATAAAAGTTGCTCTTGAAGAAAATAGTGCAAGACCTGTACCAGCTTGGCTTGAAAGAGAAAAAGATTCTTTAAGCGGAAAAGTTGTAAAATTAGCAACAAGAGAAGACATTGACCTACCTGTTGAGGAACATTTAATAGTAGAGCTTTACTCTAAATAATGACTAGAAGTTTGATTAGAAATTAGTAGGCAGAGGAAAAAACTTACATCAAAGTATATATAAGGAGAAGTAAGAGAATAGAGAATATTAGAGAGAATCTAAGCTTTAAAGCCTCTAACCTCTAGCTTCTAAAAAATTGGGAGGTAAAAATGATAGAATTTGAAAAGCCAAATATTAAATGCTTAGAAATGGACAACAGTAAAAACTATGCTAAATTTACATGTGAACCACTAGAGCGTGGTTATGGTATTACAATAGGAAATTCATTAAGAAGAATATTACTTTCTTCACTTCCTGGAGCAGCAATAACATCTGCAAAAATAGATGGAGCAGCTCATGAATTTACAACAATACCAAATGTAGTTGAAGATGTACCAGAAATTATAGTTAATCTAAAAATGGTAAGACTTAAAATTGATGGTGAGGAAACGAAAACTCTTAGAATCAATTTCCAAGGAGAAGGAGAGGTAACTGCTGCTGACATTGAAACAGATGGCACTGTAGAAGTATTAAATCCCGAATTACACATTGCAACTGTTGCTGAAGGTGGACATCTAACAATGGAATTAACAGCCAATAGAGGTAGAGGATACAATAACGCAGAAAAGAACAAAACACCTGATATGCCAATAGGAGTTATTCCAATTGATTCAATATATACACCTGTAAAAAAAGTAAATTATACAGTTGAAAATACTAGAGTTGGTCAAATGGTTGATCTAGATAAATTAACAATAGAGTTATGGACTGATGGAAGCTTAAAACCTTATGAAGCATTAAGTTTAGCTGCTAAAATCATGACTGAACACTTAGAGCTATTTATTGATTTATCAGAAATAAGTAAAAATACACAAGTAATGGTTGAAAAAGAAGAATCTAAAAAGGAAAGAGTATTAGAGACTTCAATAGAAGATTTAGAATTATCTGCAAGATCATTTAACTGCCTAAAAAGAGCAGGAATATCTACTGTGGAGGACTTAACAAATAAGACAGAAGCTGACATGATGAAGGTAAGAAATTTAGGAAAGAAATCATTAGATGAAGTTACAAATAAATTACATTCATTAGGTTTAGACTTCGCAAGCAATGATGATTAAAGGAAGGTGAAAAAAGTGGCAACAAATAGAAAATTAGGAAAAACAACTGATATTCGTCTATCAATGCTTAAAACACAAGTTACAGACCTTTTATGGCATGGAAAAATAGAAACAACATTAACAAGAGCTAAAGAAACAAAGGCAATAGCTGATTCATTAATAGCTCTAGCTGTAAAAGAAGCAGAAAACTGCGAAGAAGTAGAAGTAAAAGTTTCTAAAGCAAAAATAGATGAAAAAGGAAATAAGGTTACAGAACTTGCAAAAAGTAAAAATGGTAGAGAATACTTAAAGGTAGTAAGAGAAACAACTACTGAAAAGAGAAAGAAAGACATGCCATCAAAATTAAATGCAAGAAGAAAGATAATGAAGAATGTTAATAAAGTTAAGGATGCAGATGGAAAAAATGTTGATATACCAACAAAATTATTCGATGAATTAGCACCAAAATACAAAGATGTAAATGGTGGATACACAAGAATAATCAGAAAGGGTCAACGTAGAGGAGACGCAGCTGAAACAGTTATATTAGAATTAATATAATAACCACAAACTCTGATATGAATTAAAAATTCATATTGGAGTTTATTTTTTTAGGCAAAAAGTAAATCCTTGTATTCATCCAAGGTTAATACCTTTATGAAATGAAAGTCTTTAGAAAAAGTTCTTAATATATTTAAGGTATTATCAGTAGAATCTAAATCTACAATAACAACTTCTGGGATACTCAGGTTATAATATAATATTTTATAAATAAACAAACGCAAAAAATATTCAATATAATTTTCCTGATTATAAGTTGTAATAATAAAAGAAAAACCATTAAATGAAATATGTGGGTATTTATGTATATGGATAAGAGTTTTTACAATATCAAATAGCCCATAAAGAGCAAATATCCAAAGAATAGATGTAAATATAAATTCAACCATAAGGTACCTCCTTAAAGCCAATAATGACATTTAAATATTATATAATATGAGGAGATGATTAAATGTGTGAATTTTGGCTAATGTCGAAAAAGGCACACGAAAGTTCGTAATATAAGCAAAAAATATCAATTAAAATATTGAAATAGCAATATGTTTGTGATAGTATATAAAGAAAATGTAATAAGGAATTGAGGAATATATTTTGCAATTAGAAGGTCAAATAATTAATATAATATATAGAAATGATATAAATAGTTATACAGTTGCTTCGTTGGAAACAAATGAAAAAGAAGAAATTACAATTGTTGGATACCTACCATTTGTAAATGAAGGGGACAATCTAAAAATAACAGGTGATATTGTAAAACATCCAGATTATGGAGAACAGTTTAAAATTGAAACATTTGAAAAAATGATGCCAACTACCAAAGAAGCATTAGAAAGGTATTTATCTAACGGAAATTTTAAGGGTATAGGCCCTGCCACAGCAAAAAAAATTGTGAATACTTTTGGGGATGATACAATTAATATAATAAAACTTGAACCTCAAAAGTTAGTGCAAATAAAAGGCATAACAAAAGAAAAAGCTTTGGAAATAGCAGAGCAATTTCTAGCTAACTGGGAAATATGGCAAATTGTTGGATTTTTGGATAAATTTGGAATAGGACCACAAAGTGCTGAAGGTGTCTACAAAAAGCTTGGCGAAGGAGCATTAGAGAAAATAAGTGAGAATCCATATATATTAATAGATGTTGCTAGTAAAGTAAGCTTTGAAAAAGTTGATAAAATTGCATTGGAAATGGGGGCTCAACCTGATAATTATAAAAGAATAAGAAGTGGAATAAAATATGGTCTTGAAAAAATAGGATTAAATGGAAATTCATGTGTATTGTATGAGAATTTAATTAAGTATGAGGTAGATTTGTTAAAATTGGATGAAAATGCAGTAGAGGATGCAATTATAAACATGAAAGCAAAAGGAGAGATTATAATTGAAGAAAGACCGATAAAACAGGATGAAGGGAATATAAAAGTTAGAGAATGGGTGTACTCTAAATCTTTTTATGAAGCAGAAAAAAATATTGCAGTAAAATTAATAGCATTAAGAGATGCAGATAATATGAAAAAAATTTCTTCATTAAAAAAAGACCTGAGATTAATTGAAGATGATATTGACATAGAATTATCTAAAATGCAGAAAGAAGCAGTTGAAAGTATTAATGATAACAATGTATGTGTAATAACTGGTGGACCTGGAACAGGAAAAACAACAATTATTAAAGCAATTATCGAATTATATAAAAAACATGGAATGAAACCTGTTTTGTGTGCTCCAACTGGGAGAGCTGCTAAGAGAATGACAGAAACAACAGGAGAAGAAGCAAAAACATTACACAGACTCTTGGAACTTGCTGGGATGTCTGATGATATAGATAATTTTAACACAGACCTTCTTGTAACACCAATTGATGGAGACATAATAATTGTGGATGAAGCTTCAATGTTAGATATGTTTCTTATGAACTATCTATTAAAGGCAATATATAAAGGAACAAAATTAGTATTGGTAGGAGATATAGACCAGCTTCCATCGGTTGGACCAGGAAGTGTTTTAAAAGATATAATAGAATCGAACCAAATTAATACAATAACGCTAAATCAAATTTTTAGACAAGCAGCAAAGAGCAAGATAATTGTAAATGCTCACAGAGTAAATGAAGGTGAAAATTTTATTAGTGCAAGTATGAAGCAGACTAAAATAGATGAAAACAATATAGATTTATTAGATGACTTTTTTTACATAAATGAAAGCAATCAGGAGAAAATACAAGAAACAATAGTGAGCCTGTGTAAAGGAAGGTTACAAAAGTACGGAAATTATGATTTTTTTAGTAATATACAAATAATTACTCCAACTAAGAAGGGAAAATTAGGAACAAAGGAATTGAATATTTTACTTCAAAGAGAGTTAAACCCAGAAGAAGGTGATAAAAGGGAAAGAATTTTTGGGGATATAAAATATAGAGAAAAAGATAGAGTAATGCAAACGAAAAACAATTACAATATAATGTGGCAAAAGGATAAGGAATATGGGTTAGGAAAGGAATTAGGAAATGGAATATTTAATGGAGAACTTGGAATAATTGAAAAGATAAATAAGGAAGAAAAGTCTATTACTGTGAAGTTTGATGATGGAAAAGAAGCAGTATATGAAAACACCGATTTAGATCAGTTGGAGCATGCCTACGGTATTACCGTTCATAAATCACAAGGAAGTGAATTTGACGTTGTTATATTGGTCGCTGCACAGACAGCACCAATGTTGCTTACAAGAAACTTGATTTATACTGCAATGACAAGAGCAAAAAAATTGCTTATAGTAATAGGTTCACAAAATGTTGTAAACTATATGATACAAAATAATACAACAAGACAAAGAAATACAGGATTAAAATTTAAATTAATAAAAATAGGAGAGTGAAAATATCAATAAAGATTTCAATGCGGAAAATATTACAAAGATAATTGAAAAAGTAATTAATTTAATATATCCGCCCAAGTGTGCTTTTTGTGGGAAAATTGACGAAGAATTTCTATGTGAAAATTGTAAAAAAAGAATGAAAGAAAAAGAGTCGTTCAGAATAAGTAGATATAAAGATAACAATTTTAAAGAGCATGTGTCTTTATATAAATACAAAGATATAAGAAAAGAAATATTAGACTATAAATTTAACGATAAATCTTATTATTATAGAGCTTTTTCAAACATTTTATTAAATAATAAAAATATATGTAAAATTTTAAAATCTTATGATATAATAATTCCAGTTCCAATACATAAAAAAAGAAAATTTCAAAGAGGGTATAATCAAGCAGAGTTAATTACTAAACAAATTGCAATAGAATTGAATAAATCAGGTCTTTCAAAATTTAAGAGTGTAAATATACTAGTAAAAAATAAAAATACTAGAGCCCAAAGCACATTAAATAAAATAGAAAGAATTGAAAATGTAAAAAATATATACGAAATAAATTGGAAAGAAATAGAGAAAAAACAAATAAAAAATAGCATGAAAATATTATTATTTGATGATATTTATACTACTGGTGCAACTGCAAATGAATGTGCAAAAATTATAAAAAAGGAATTAAATCCAAAAAAGATAGGGATATTAACATTAGCAAAAGATTAAAATATTTTTAATAATATGAACATAAGAAACATGTATAAAGGAGGAAATATGGAAGATTTAGTTGAAAGCATTTTAGATTATATTAGGTCTGACTACACAGATTATGCCATAATGCTAAACGGTGAATGGGGAAGTGGCAAAACTTATTTCTGGGATCACAAAATAAGAAATAAAATTGAAGCAATGCAAATAAATGGAAAAAGATACACTACAATTTATATGTCTTTATATGGAATTTCAAACTTAGAAGAAATAAGTAAGAAAATATTTATTGAAACTACTCAACTTATGGATAAGAATTTAAAAAAATATATGGGTGCAAGAGGAGAAAAAATAATACCTGAATATGCCAAGACTGGTCTTGACATGGCGAACTTTTTTGGTGTTACTCAAAATGGAGATAAAATAAATTATGAGGAATTCTTTTCTACTGATGATAAAGTGCTTTGCTTTGATGACCTAGAGAGAGCAAATGTTGATGTTATAGACATTTTAGGATATATAAATAATTTTGTGGAACATGATCATATAAAAACAATAATAATATGTAACGAAAAAGAATTAGCCACAAAATTAAAAAGTAGCAATCTTGAGATGAAAACATTTATTGCAACGTATTTACTAGATAAGCAAAATAAATTAAACATAAAGACAGATGAACCAATGGTAGAGCGTATTCAGAATACGATAGAATATGTTTTTGACAAAGCAAATGATTATGAAAGAATAAAGGAAAAATTAATTGGAGAGACTTTTGAATATGCACCGGAATTTGCATACATAATAAATGGTTTATTGATGAGATATGAGAGGTATCCTGAACTTATAAGGTTTTTAAGAGAAAACTCATATTTAATAACTTCAACATTTAATAAAAGCGGAACGAAAAATTTAAGAATATTAAAGCATGCTTTAAATGATTTTAAAAAGATATTTGATATGGTAAATAGGGATTATCCAAATACAAACAATAGAATATTACAAACAATGCTGATATTTACTATAGCAATTTCGTTTGAAATAAAAGCTGGAAAAGTTACAAAAGATAAATTTAAAAATATAGCAAACAATGAGGAATATAGAGCAATACTTGTATCTTCCAGAGTTTTTATGGATAATAGACAGTTTTACATAAAAGAGTTTGATAATACATATTATTATAATTTTAAAGTTGAATACAGATTCTTTAAATTTATAGAAATATATGTCAGAACAAGAATATTTGATATGAGAATATTCAAAGACAATATGGAAGTTATAAGGAATACTGTAGATACAGACAAACTTCCTGGATATAAAAGATTACTTACAGAAGAATATTGGAAATTATCTGATGATCAATTCCCAACAGTAATAACTGGAATAATAAATGATGTAAAAGAAGGAAACATTGAGCCAATTGAGGTTGTAAAATTATTTGCGTATTTTAGCCATTTTATTGAAAAAAGATTAATAGATTATGACATAAAAACAATAGAAAGTGTGTTTGTTACTGGAATGAACATTGCATCATTACATTCAGAATATTGTGCTAATGCCGAAGAAGAGCTATCACAAATTGCAACAGAAGATGCTGGTGAGGAAATGAATAATGTAATGGAAAGATTTAATAACATAAACTCACAACTTAAAGATAAAATGTACAGGGAAAAGGCAGAAACAATATTCAAATGTATTCCAATGAAAATGGAACTGTTCTACGATAAATTTGCAAAAGAATGTAATAAAATTCCGATATTCAAATATTATGATCCGTTCCAGTTATTTCAAAGGATTTCGTGTGCAAGCAATGAAGATATAGTTACAATAAGAGAAATGTTAGCGGAAAGAGCAAAGCATTATAAAGATGAAATACAACCTGAAATGCTAAATATAGCAAAACTAAAACAAATTATGGAAAACTATATTGATGGCAAGCGACCAACAATAAAAACGGTAATGATTGAGGAATTTGCAAATGAACTTGATAAAATTTTAAAAAATTATGAAGACACTACAAAAACAGATAGTACCAAACAAAGTTAAAAATTAGAAGAATACTAATATTAGAAAATTGTATATTTTCTTCCTTATTTGTAATAATAAGAAATATAAAACAGAGAAAAAATTATTACAAGGAGGAAAAATATGAAAGCAACAGGAGTCGTTAGGAGAATAGATGACTTAGGAAGAGTTGTAATACCAAAAGAGATTAGAAGAACACTAAGAATAAAAGAAGGAGATCCTTTAGAAATATTCACAGATAAAGAAGGAGAAGTAATTTTAAAAAAATATTCACCAATTGGAGAACTTTCCGAATTTGCTTCAGAGTATGCAGAAACATTAACCAAAACAACGGGACACATAGCCTGTATAACAGATAAAGATACAGTAATTGCGGTATCAGGGGCTGCAAAAAGAGAATGGCTTGAACAAGGAATAAGTAAAGAACTTGAAAGAATACTTGAGGATAAAGAAAAATATATAAGTAAAGAAAATAATGATATGGCAGTTCCAATAACTCAAAATGAAAAAAGGGACAAAATATACAATTCGCAAGTAATTTATCCAATAATTTCAGATGGAGATGCGATTGGAAGTGTAATACTTCTTTCAAAAGATGAAAAAACTAAAATGAGTGAAGTTGAACAAAAAGTAGCACAATCTGCTGCAAATTTTCTTGGAAAACAGATGGAAATATAAAAAATTACAAAAAAAATAAAAAAATACAAAAAAATACTTGATTTAAAAATGTATTTATAGTATAAATATAGTAGAGTATGATATATTACTTACAAAGGAGGAAATAATATGGAAGGTCCAATGAATGATAACGTTGTTACTGAACAAGTACAATCAAGTCCAATCCAAAATCAATTTGATACAGCAGTACCAAGTAAGATAAGTACATGGACAAAAATCAAAAACTTCTTATTTCAAGAAATTACAGTTGAACTTACACCAAAGCAAGAAGCAACATTTAAAGCTATTGATGATTTTTGGCACCAAGAAATTGATGAAGAAACAGCTAAAGGTTTCTTATTTCAAAAAATACATTTTTAATTAGAAAACGAAATTAAACAAACTAGGGATTATAAAAATATAAGATTATTCTATATTTTGATTGCTCTAGTTTTTTATTTTTTTTAATTGCAAAAGTGAAAAAACACTTGAAAACTAATGGCTTTTGTTATAGAATTAAATATGCCTAAAAGGGCAAAAATATTGACACAGTTCGTGTTAAAAGAGGAGGAATTTTTATGTCAGTTAAGGTTGGAATTAATGGCTTTGGAAGAATAGGAAAATTAGCATTCCAAGCAGCATTAAAAAATAAAGAGGTAGAGGTAGTTGCTGTTAACGATCCATTTATAGCAGCAGACTATATGGCTTATATGGTTAAATTTGATTCTGCACACGGCAGATTTAAAGGTGAAATAAAGGCAGAAGATGGAAAATTAGTTGTTGATGGTAAAACAATAAATGTTTATAATGAAATGGATCCAAATAATATTCCATGGGGAAAAGAGGGAGTGGAGTATGTACTTGAATGCTCAGGAGTATTTACTACCCTAGAAAAGGCACAAGCTCACCTAAATGCAGGAGCAAAAAAAGTTGTAATAAGTGCTCCTTCAAAAGATGCTCCAATGTTTGTAATGGGAGTAAACAATACAAGCTATGATCCAAGCATGAACATCGTTTCAAATGCTTCTTGCACAACTAATTGTTTGGCTCCACTTGCAAAAGTTATAAATGATAACTTTGGAATAAAAGAAGGATTAATGACAACAGTTCATTCAACAACTGCAACACAAAAAACAGTTGACGGAGCATCTAAAAAAGACTGGAGAGGCGGAAGAGCTGCATCAAGCAACATCATTCCATCATCAACAGGTGCAGCAAAAGCTGTTGGAAAGGTTATTCCAGAATTAAATGGAAGATTAACAGGAATGTCATTCAGAGTTCCAACAATAGATGTATCAGTTGTTGATTTAACATGTAACCTGGAAAAGCCAACAACTTATGAAGAAATATGTGCAGCAATGAAAAAGGCAGCAGAAGGTGAATTAAAAGGAATAGTAGAATATTGTGATGAAGACGTTGTATCTTCTGATTTCTTAGGAGATGAACACACTTCAATATTTGATAGTAAAGCAGGAATAATGCTTACAGATACATTTGTAAAATTAGTAGCATGGTATGATAATGAATGGGGATATGCTCACAAATTAGTTGATTTAGCTGCATATATGGCAAGCAAGGAATAAAAGGAGAGAAAAGCATATGAATAAGAAAACGATTAGAGATATTGACCTAAAGAATAAAAAAGTGCTTGTTAGATGCGATTTTAATGTTCCTTTAGATTCTGATCTTAACATTATTGATAATAGAAGAATAGTTGGTGCAATTCCAACTATAAAATATCTGCTAGAAAATAATTGCAAGATAATACTTTGCTCACATTTGGGAAGACCAAAGGGAGAAGTAAAGAAAGAATTTTCTTTGGAACCGGTTGCAAAAGAATTATCTAGATTATTAGGAAAAGAAGTTAAACTCGCAAAGGATATAATAGGTACAAGTGCTAAAGAGTTAACAGCAAACATGCAAGATGGAGAAATTGTACTGTTGGAAAATGTTAGGTTTGATAAAAGAGAAGAAGAAAATGATGAAGAATTTTCTAAAGAGTTAGCTTCAATGGCTGAAATATATGTGAATGATGCTTTTGGAACAGCACATAGAGCACATAGTTCTACAGCAGGTGTAGCTAAATTCTTACCAGCTGTTGCAGGCTTCTTAATGGAAAAAGAAATAAACTTTTTGGGCACAACATTGGAAAAACCTGAAAGACCATTTATGGCTATTTTAGGAGGAAAAAAAGTATCTGATAAAATAGGTGTAATAGATAGTTTATTGGAGAAAGTTGACACCTTAATAATAGGCGGGGGAATGGCTTACACATTCTTTAAAGCAATGGGATATAACGTTGGAAATTCAATTTGTGAATTAGATAAATTAGACCTTGCTACATCACTTATTGAAAAAGCAAAAAATAAAGGTGTAAAATTAATGTTACCTGTTGATACTAAAGTAGGAAAGGAATTTAAAGCTGACACTGAAAGCAAAACAGTTTCATATAAAGAAATCCCAGATGGATGGGAAGGCTTCGATATAGGAGCAGAAACAATAAAAATGTATGAAGAAGAACTTTCAAAAGCTAAAACTGTTATCTGGAATGGACCTGTTGGATTATTTGAATTTGATCAATTTGCAATAGGAACTAATAGTATTGCAGAATTTTTAGGAAACATGAAAGATGTTACAACAATAATTGGTGGAGGAGATTCAGCAGCAGCAATTGAAAAACTTGGTATAGGAGATAAATTTACTCACATTTCAACAGGTGGAGGAGCTTCTCTTGAATTCCTAGAAGGAAAGAAACTTCCAGGAGTTGAATGCCTTTTAGATAAATAAATTATATTTATAATAAAGGAGGAAAAACTAATCAATTAATACAATTAACGATATTGTATATATAATTGATTATATAATAAAAAATGAGGAAAAAAATTATAGCTGGTAACTGGAAAATGAATATGCTTCCAGGTGATACGATAAATTTTATAGAACAATTTGTCCCTAGAGTAAAAAATACAGAAAATACAGTAATACTGTGTGTGCCATTTATAGATTTATTTTATGCTTGGCATTCATTAGAGGGTAGCAATGTGCATCTTGGTGCACAGAATATGCACTGGGAAGAAAAAGGAGCATATACTGGAGAAATATCTGGAGAGATGTTAAAATCTGTTGGGGTAGAGTATGTAATTATAGGGCATTCGGAAAGAAGACAATACTTTGATGAGACTGATGAAATTGTTAATAAAAAAATAAAATCTGCATTTGAAAATAATCTAAAACCAATAGTTTGTGTTGGTGAAAGTTTAGAACAAAAAGAAGAAGGAAAAACAGAAAAAATTATTACTGAGCAGACGCAAAAAGCATTAGAGGGACTAACAAATGAACAAATAGTAAATACAATAATTGCATATGAACCAATATGGGCAATAGGAACTGGGAAAACAGCAACATCAGAAGATGCCAATAACAGCATAAAGGCAATAAGGAATAAAATAAAAGAAATATATGGAGAAGAAATATCTCAAAATGTCATGATTTTATATGGAGGAAGTGTGAAATCGACAAATGCAAGAGAATTATTTGAAACTTCAGATATAGATGGAGCATTGGTAGGAGGCGCAAGCCTTAAAGCTGATGAATTTGCTAAAATTGTAAATTATAAGGACTAATATTTTATACACAAAGATATGGAAGGAAGTTAAAAAAATGAAAGATAAATTAACAATGCTAATGATATTGGATGGATTTGGAATTAATGAAAACGAGCAAGGAAATGCAGTGAAACTTGCAAATACACCAAATATAGATAAACTAATGAAAACATGCCCAACTTCAAGAATATATGCTAGTGGGTTAAGTGTAGGACTTCCAGAAGGACAAATGGGAAATTCAGAAGTTGGACATACAAATATTGGTGCTGGAAGAATTGTATATCAAGAACTAACTAAAATAACAAAGTCAATAGAGGATGGGGATTTTTTCAGTATTCCTGAATTTAATAAAGCGATTGAAAATTGCAAAAAATATAACTCAAAACTTCATATAATGGGGTTGTTATCAGATGGTGGTGTTCACAGTCACATTCGCCATTTATATGGTTTGCTAGAACTTGCAAAGAGAAAAGATTTTGAAAATGTATTTGTGCATTGTTTTATGGATGGAAGAGATACTCCTCCAGCTTCAGGAGAAAGTTATATTGTTAAGCTTGAAGAAAAAATGAAAGAAAAAGGAATAGGCAAAATTGCAACAATATCCGGAAGATTCTATGCTATGGATAGAGATAAAAGATGGGCTAGAGAACAAAAAGCATATGATGCAATGGTATATGGAAAGGGCAATAAGGCTGGTTCTGCAATTCAGGCAGTAGAAACATCATATCAAAAAGAAGTGTTTGATGAATTCATAGAGCCAACAGTAATATGCAATGGAGATACTCCAGTTGCAAAAATAGAACCACATGATTCAGTGATATTTTTTAATTTTAGACCAGATAGAGCAAGACAAATTACTAGAACTTTAGTTGATACAGAATTTAATGAATTCGAAACAAGAAAAGATTTAGATTTATGTTTTGTATGTATGACACCATATGATGAAACTCTTTCAAATGTTGAAATTGCTTTCAAAAAAGAACATTTAAAAAACACATTTGGTGAATATATAAGTAATTTAGGATATACACAACTACGTATTGCAGAGACAGAAAAATATGCACATGTTACATTTTTCTTTAATGGAGGCCAAGAGAAGCAATATCCAGGAGAAGATAGAATATTGGTACCATCACCAAAGGTTGAAACTTATGATATGCAGCCTGAAATGAGTGCACCAGAAGTAACAGAAAAAGTAGTAGATGCAATAAATTCAAAAAAATATGATGCAATAATATTAAATTACGCAAATCCAGATATGGTAGGACATACAGGTAGCTTAGAAGCAGCTATAAAGGCTGTTGAAACAATAGATGAGTGTGTTGGAAAAGTTGTAGAGGCAGTAGAAGCACAAAATGGTAGATTAATAATTACAGCAGATCATGGTAATTGTGAGCAGATGATAGATTATAAAACTGGAGAACCACATACAGCACATACAACTAACCCAGTTCCAGTAATATTAGTTGGAATGGAAAATGCAAAATTAAAAGAAGGAAAGCTTGCTGATTTAGCTCCAACAATGTTAGATATAATGGGACTAGAAAAGCCAGAAGAAATGACAGGTGAAAGTATAATAGTAGAAAAATAAAATAATAAAAGTAGGGAGAATGGATGAAGTCAAAGGCAACAATAAAGGAGCTTTATTCAAAAATTAGGCAATGTCTATTTTATTTGATACCTGAAAAATGGGAAAGCATATATTTATACGCTTCAGTTATACAAAGAGAAAATGGTGAAGAAACAGGAGAAATGTTTTTTTACTATTTTCCCAAAAGTATAATAAAAAGAAATCCAATAAACGTATATCAAATTCCACAGAAATTTAATTTGGATGAAGCGGAATTTATTAGCTTAACAAATAAATTATACACTCTTATTAAACAGATAAGGCAAGAGTGTAAAAGGTATGACAAAATAGAATGGTCCAACATAACAATAAGTATTGAGAATGTAGAATTTTTAGCAGAATATGATTGTGACGATTTAATAAATTCGGCATATTCTAATGGCGATAGAATGGCTATATGGCAATACAAATATTTAGAGTATCCATTAGAAAAATTTGATAAAGAACAAAGAAAGATTATAGAAAAATACCTTGAAGAAGAAGAAAGAGGACTCCATTCAAAAAAGACATATGTCGAAACATTTTACCAACCACATGAACACAACCATATAAGTTATGATGTTAATAAAAAAGAAGACCAATATATAAAAGAAGATGAAGAAACTAAGGCTTTTACAATGGTTGATGAGGATATGTATGGAATGAAGCGCAAAAGCAGATTCTTTAAGAAGAAAAATGAGAATAAAATGTTAAAAGAGTCAAATGAAATTTTCGAAGAAGGTGAATTGGTAATTAGAAATCAAATACTAAAATACTAAAAGCAGATACTAGGGAAGAGGACTTTTATCATTAAACTTTTATGTTTAATAATTGAGATGTACTTCTGTATGTATCTGTTTTTATAAAATTTTAGTATTTTCTATTCCAATAAAATGTTGTTTGTGATATTATAATAAAGTACTTGTTAAAAATAAGGAGATATTATGACGAAAAAAAGAGACATTGAAATAAATGGTGAAGTAAATACTGGAAGAAGAAAAAAAACAAAGGAAAAAAAATTTTATCTTTATAAGTTCATTGTGGTGGCACTTTTTATGGTGGCAGTATTATTTGTATTAAGTATTGCACCAAATTATAAAAGGAACGACATAGTAGGAAAGACGAATCTTGTTATAAATAATAATAATATAACGAAAAATTTAAAAAATGATGTTCTAGTAGAAGATGGAGTGGTTTATATTTCTACCAAGGATATTGCTAATTTCTTTGATGGTCACATATATTATGACAACAAATATGACCAAATAATAACAACTTCTGATTCAAAGGTAGCAGCATTAAAGTTAGGTAAAAAAAATATAACAATTAATGGGGCAAAAAAGGAAATATTAAAAACAGCAAAAAAAGTAGGTACAGAGTTTTATGTACCATTTTCAGAAATAAGCAAAAGTGTTTATAATGTTGAAACAACCTATATAGAAAGTTCAGATACAGCAGTATTAGTATCATTAGATAGAGAATACACGTATGCGAACAGTGCTAAAAAAAATAATGTGAAAAGTTTGCCTACAATATTTTCAAAAACGATAGATAAAGTAAACAAGGGGGACAATGTAACACTAGTTACAAATACCAATAACGAAAATATTCCTTCAGGATGGACTAAAGTTACTACAGAGAATGGAAAAGTTGGGTATGTTAAGGAGAAAAGTGTTGCAAACACAAAAAAGGTTAGGGATAATTTAGAAATTACAAAACAAATAGAAGGAAATATAAGTATGTTTTGGGACTATTTTTCTGAGTATGCACAAGCACCACAAAGAAGTGGAAAAATAGAAGGCGTAAATGTGGTTTCCCCAACATTCTTTACATTACAGCGATCTGGAAAAGGTAATATAGTTGCAAACGTTGGAACAAGAGGAACAAGCTATATAACTTGGGCAAAGAATAATGGCTATAAAGTATGGGCATCAATATCAAATAACTCTTGGAAAGATACAACCTCTGAAATAATAAATGATTATGAATTAAGACAACGACTAATAGATAATATAATTACTGCAGTTGTAACGTATAATTTAGACGGTATAAACCTAGATTTTGAAAATATATATGAAGCAGACAAGCTAATGTATTCTAGATTGGTAATTGAACTTGCACCGAGATTGAGAGAACTTGGAAAAGTGTTATCAGTAGATGTTACTGCACCAGACGGCTCACCAGATTGGTCTTTGTGCTATGATAGAAATACCATTGCAGATGCTGCAGATTATATTGTATTCATGGGATATGACCAAAATGGAATATCATCACCAAAAGAAGGAACAACTGCCGGATGTGACTGGGTGGAAGCAAATATAAAAAAATTCTTGGGGCAAGAAGAAGTAGAAGCAAACAAGATAATTTTAGGAGCACCTTTTTATACAAGGTTGTGGTCTGAAAATAATGAAGAAATAGATAGCAGAGTAGTATTTATGAAAGATATATATTCAACAATTCCTGCTGGAACACAGATACAATGGGATGATTCATTAAAGCAAAACTATGCAGAATATGAAAAAAATGGTAAGACATATAAAATCTGGATTGAAGACGAAAAATCACTTAAATATAAATTGGAACTAATAGACACCTACAATTTAGCGGGAGCTTCATTCTGGGCAAAGGATAGAGAAAATGAAGAAATTTGGAAAACAATTTCTCAGGTATTAAATGTTAAATAATTAAATAAATAAGGACGAAAGAAAGCAAAACTTTCGTCTTTTTTGCGCAATAAAATAATATAATATAATAGTAACTACATAGAAAGAGGGACTGTACAATTTTATTAAGGGAGAATAAAAACTAACATGAAAAAATTTATCTATATTGATATTATTTACAATAAAAAAGAATATAAACAACAACAAGAAAAAAATTGCAATACAATAAGTCAATATGTAAATGTTAAGAAAATTAAAAATGAAAATGGGCTAATAAAACAGTATAAAAAAGCAATAATAAAAATAGATAAAAAGCTTAGAAAAATAAAAAAGCAAAATATAAATGACAAAACCATGATAATTCCATCACTAAAAGTAATAGAGGTACTTAGAAAATTAAATGAGAAAACAGATGAAAAAACACAAAGAAAATATGCAAACATTACAGAAAATATTAAAAAGCAAGAAGAATCAAAACAAATATATAAAGAAAATATAACTAAAATATTAGATAACATTATAAAAATAAGAAAAGAAGAAATGCAAACTCAAAGTATATATATTCTAGTAAAAGGAATTGAAGGTATAAAATACAATGAATTACAAGAAATGCTTGAAAATTATAAGATGATATACGTTGTAGCCAAAAACTTAAAAAACTTTGAGAAATTAGAGAAAAAAGCAGAAGAAAACCTTGATATGCTTGCAATAGTAAACAACAAAAGAAAAAGCCTTGCAAGGGCAAAATACATAATAAACGTGGATTTTAATGAGGAGGAAATAAACACATACTGCATAAATAGAAATGCAGTAATATTTAATCAATCCAAAAATAAAATAAAAAACATTATAGGATTTCAGGGAATAATTATAAACAACATAAAGATAAAGGAAGAAAATTGTAAATATCCAATAGAATTAGAATACGAAAAATATAAAGCAGAAATAATAAAAAAAATTTACAATGGAGAATATATCCTAATAGGAAATAATGGAAAAATAGATGAGAAAGAAATTTAGACAAGCACATTAATAGTCTTAATAAATACAGAATAGAGGTTTAAAATTTCAATGTTGGCAAATGCAGACTTTTGTGAAAAATCTTCTAAAGTATTGACAAAAGTGGAAAAATGGTTTATTATATAAAACTGTAATTAAAATAATTATAAACATTAACGCTGAAAAATATGCAAAAGGGAGGTTTTGCAAAATGGAAGAAAAAGGAATATTGGTATCACAAGAGGGATACGAAAAATTAGAAAAAGAATTGGATTATTTAAAAACTGAAAAGAGAGCTGAAATAGCTGAGAAAATAAAGGTTGCACTTGGATTTGGTGATTTATCAGAAAATTCTGAGTATGATGAAGCTAAAAATGCGCAAGCTGAAAATGAAGGAAAGATTGCTGAATTAGAAAATAAAATAAGATATGCTAAAATAATTGACGAGTCTGAAATTGATACTAAAACTGTTCAAGTTGGAAATATTGTAAAAGTTTTTGATGAAGAGTTTGACGAGGAAGTTACTTATACTATAGTAGGTTCAACTGAAGTTGACTTATCTCAAAACAAAATTTCTAATGAGTCTCCAGTTGGTGCAGCCTTAATTGGTAAAAAGAAAAACGATGTTGTTGAAGTAAAGGTACCAGCAGGTGTTATGAAATATAAAATCTTATCAATAACAAAATAGTAAAAAAGAATTTAGAAAATATTTTAAAAGTATTATTCTAAATTCTTTTTTACTAAGAAAGCTATTTAATAACATATAAAACTTAGGCAAATATAAAAGATTTGTAGGTTTTTTTATAATTTTATTGCAGATTCCAGTGCAAGTTTAATCATGGAATTTAAGGACGTTTGGCGTTCTTCTGCCGATATTTCTTGGTGTTTGTAGTGTGAATCTACTACACTAAGCAGGCAACTTGCTTTTTTTCCAAGAATATGAGCATTGTAGAATAATGCAAAAGCTTCCATTTCTGCTCCAATAATGTTTAAATCTTTTGGAAATCTTGAAATTAAAGAATTTACATCTTTTACATAGTAGTCAAAGCAATCGGTACAAAGCGTATTTCCTTTTATGTATGGAATGTTTTCTTGGCGTGCTGTTTGTTCTATAACTGTATTTAAATCGCTACTTGATTCCATAATGTGGATATCTTCTTCATTTAATTCATATGCGTAATTTCCTTCAGTATAAGAATTGTCAACTAGAATTGTATCTAGTAAATTCAAACTTTCGTTGTAGGCTCCACAAGAGCCTATTCTAATGATAAAATCAACATCGTAAAATTTAAAGAGTTCATATGAATAAATTCCAATACTTGGCATTCCCATGCCAGATGCAAAAACCGTAATTTTCTTACCCTTATATGTTCCAGTATATCCAAACATATTTCTTACAGAATTTACAAGCTTAACATTTTCCATAAAATTATCTGCTATATATTTTGCTCTTAAAGGGTCTCCAGGCATTAGTACAACCTTTGCTATATCATCTTTTTGAGCTTCATTGTGTGGTGTCATAATAAAAATCTCCTTTCATACGCGTTATAATAGAATTATAACATACAAAAATAAAAGTACAATATAATTTTTGCAAAAAGACTTGAAAAATAAAAAAATTATGGTAGAATATAAACATAAGAAGAAAATTTGTTTGCACAAAAGGAGAATATAATGATTGCATATTTGAGAGGAAGTTTGGAGTTAAAATCAGAGGAATATATAATTATAGAGGTACAGGGGATTGGCTATAAAGTATATATGTCTAAAAAATCTATTGATAGCTTACCTGATGAGGGGGCTGTAAGGGTTTATACTTATTTAAAAGTTAGAGAAGATGATGTTAGTTTATTTGGATTTTGTACAAATGAAGAACTTCACATGTTTGAATTACTAATTTCGGTTGGGGGAATAGGTGCTAAATCTGCAATAAATATTTTGTCTAGTATAACACCATCAAGGTTTGCTTTAGCGGTAATTACAAATGATGTTAATAGCCTTAAAAAATTGCAAGGGATTGGCCAAAAAACTGCCCAAAGAATTATTCTAGAATTAAAGGATAAGATAAAAACAGAGGAGGCCATTTCTGCTAGAGAAGAGCAAGATAGCAGTATGGATGATGAAGAAAAAGAAGACGTAATTCAGGCACTTCAGGTTTTAGGATACAGAAGATATGAGATTAATAAAGTCTTGGCAAAAGTAAAGAGCAGTACATTGGAAGATAAGATTAAAGAGGCTTTACAATATTTAGCAAAATAGGTAAAATATTATAAAAGATATAAGATTTACTTTTTTCTTTGTGAGGTTAGATTAAAAAAATTATATAGCTATTTAATTAAGCAGGAAAGGAATGCAAGTTAGTATGAATTCAAATGAACCGTTGGCATATAGAATGAGCCCAAAAAACTTGGACGATTATGTAGGACAGGATAAGATTTTAGGCAAGGATAAAATTTTATATAGAACAATTCAAGCAGATAGATTATCTAGCATTATATTATGGGGACCTCCAGGGTGTGGAAAAACTTCTCTTGCAAGGGTAATAAGTAATACCACTAAGTACAAATTTACAAAGCTTAATGCTGTAACGGCAGGTGTGGGGGATATAAAAAATGCAATTGAAGAGGCTAAAAATCCATTTTTAAATCCTTCTGGAAGATGTATATTATTTATTGATGAAATTCATCGATTTAACAAACTACAACAGGATGCACTGCTCCCATTTGTGGAAAATGGCACAGTAATATTGATTGGTGCTACAACGGAGAATCCATATTTCGAAGTTAATAAGGCTTTAATTTCTAGGTCTATGGTATTTCACTTAGAACCATTAACTGTGGATAATATATATACTATATTAAAAAGAGCTTTGGAAAAGCCGGAAGGCCTTGGAAATTATAAAATTAAGATAGAAGATTCAACTCTTTATAAAATTGCCGAAACGGCTAATGGTGATGTTAGAACTGCATTAAATGGGCTTGAGGTTGCTGTTTTAACTACTAAAATTGGAACTGATGGTTATATTACTATTACAGATGATATTGCAAAAGAGAGTGTCCAAAACAGAAAAGCAATTTTCGATAAAAAAGGTGATAGCCATTATGATAATATTAGTGCTTTTATAAAATCTATGAGGGGGAGTGATCCTGATGCTGCGGTATTTTATTTGGCAAGAGCTTTAAATGGAGGAGAAGACCCGATGTTTCTAGCCAGGAGAATTGTCATTGCTGCCTCGGAAGATGTTGGTATGGCAAATCCTAATGCGTTAGTAGTTGCTACAAGCGCAATGGATGCGGTTTATATGGTTGGCATGCCTGAAGCAAGAATAATCTTAGCAGAGGCGGCAGTGTATGTTGCTACTTCAAAAAAATCAAATGCCAGCTATATGGCAATCAATAATGCTTTATTTGATGTTGCCAATAAGGATACTGGTGAGGTTCCTATGCACATAAGAAACGCACCAGCAGAGGGAATGGAGAAGGAAGGTTATCATGTGGGATATAAGTACCCACATGACTATCCAGGGCATTACGTTGAGCAACAATATTTACCAGATAAAATGGTAGGAACAAAATATTATATAAAAGATGAAAATGTTCCAGATTAAATAAAACAAATTCTAACAAAAGAAAAAATAAACAAGCAATTATAAATTTTAATCAAATAAAATAATATATATTGCTTGTTTATTTAAATATTTTTACTCTTTCTTATCTTTTTTACTATCTTTATTATCAGAAACTATTTCCTTCATGGCGCCTAAGCTTGAAAGAGTGGAAGTTGCTTCAAATGGTATAAATACTTTGTTAGCATCTCCATTTGCTATTTCCTTTAGGGCTTCTAGAGATTTTAATTGAACTAATTTTTCATCTGGGTGAGCTTTCATCATTGCTTGGTATACAAGATTGATTTCGTCTGCTCTTGCTTCTGCAACTTTCTTTATTGCTTCAGCTTCACCAGTTGCACGTCTAATTTTAGCTTCTTTTTCGGCTTCTGCTTCAAGAATTGCAGCTTCCTTTTTACCTTCAGCAAGTGTAATTGCTGATTGTCTTTCACCTTCAGCTTGAAGAATTTGTGCTCTTTTGGTTCTTTCTGCATTCATCTGTTTTTCCATTGAATCTCTGATGTCTGCAGGAGGTGTAATATCTTTTATTTCAACTCTATCAATTTTACATCCCCATTGGTCTGTAGCTTCATCAAGAATTGCTCTTAATTGTTCGTTTATTGAATCTCTCGAGCTAAATGTTGAATCTAAATCCATCTTACCAACAATATCACGAATTGTTGTAATTGCAAGATATTCTATACCTTTTTTTAAACTTTGAATTTCATAAACAGCCTTAGCTGGATCTGTAACTTTATAGAATACAACTGTATCTATAGTGATTGTAACGTTATCCTTTGTAATTACGTTTTGTGGTGGAACATCCATAGTTTGTTGTTTTAAGCTTACAACGCTTCTAACACGATCAACAAATGGAATGATTATTGTAAGACCTGCATCAGCAATTTTATGAAATTTACCTAATCTTTCTATAATGTAAACCTCTGATTGTCTTACGACTTTGATTGATTTTACTGCTATAACTAATATTATAACTAGTAATACGATTAAAAACCACATAATGTGACCTCCTTAAATATTAATAAATTAAAATTAAAAACTTATTTATTTACAAGTGTAGAACTCAAAACAATGGGAGTAACTACTAGTTTCACACCATCAATTTTAAGAACCTTAACCTTGCTACCAACAGGTATTGAATCTGTATAATCTGAAGTAATTGCAGACCAAATATCTCCAGATACAACTTTTACCTGGCCAACAGATGTGCTACCATTTGCGTTAATTTCTTTGGTAACAATTGCCTCCATTCCTATAACCTTGTTGAAATTTGTAACAGTATTATCCTTTTTATTCATTTTATCTGCAAAAGGTCTTGTTAAGAAAATTAATGCAACAGATAAAACCAAAAATATTGCTGTTTGTATAATTATGTTTGGTATGAATAAACTAAGTAGACAAGTTATAAGAGCTGCTACTGCAAACCAGAATACTAAAAATCCTATTGTTGCAATCTCAATAATAAAACATACTCCAGAAATGATTAACCAAATTTGCCAAGCTGCCATTTTTATGCCTCCTTAAAAGATAAATTAACATCATCATTATATCATAAAAAAATTCATAAATAAAGGCTTATAGCTTTTTTTATGAAAATACTTAAAAATATTGCTTTTTGCATTATTTTATGATAAAATGAACGAGTTAAGATAAATTGCAAAAGGAGCGGTAAGAATGCAAATAATAAAATATATATTAATAGCTTTATATGTCGTAAATTGTTTAGCTTTGTTAATAGTAACAATGATGCAAAATAAAGATAGCAATGGAGCATCTGGAACAATTGTAGGTTCTTCTACAAATAATTTCTATGAGAAGAATAAGGGAAGAACTCATGAAGGAAAACTAAAAAAATGGACTATAATATTAGGTGTAGTATTTGTAGTATTAACTATAGTACTTGGAATAGTTTTCTTAATATAATTCTGGAATAATTTGTTATTAATAAGCAATAATTGGGCGGCAGAGGTTTTCTGTCGCTTTTTGTTAATTTGAAATAAATGTAAAACTTAAATTAAATATAATTAAGTTAAATTGTATTTTTAATCTAAATTCACGTAATAAGGGGGAAATGCTTGTAATTATGAAGAAAAGGTTAAATAAAAAAAATTATTTTAAAAAATTCTTTGAAACTAAGAATGTGGAAAACAAAGAAGCAAAAGTGAAAGATAAAAGAAAAGCAGATAGAAAAAAATTTAAAAGTGATGAGCTTAAATATGAAGAGTGTGAAGATAGAACAATAGTAGGAGTTTATAAAAAAAGTAAGAATTTTGGATTTGTTGTTCCAAACGACAGAACTATAGGTGAGGACATATATATTCCAAAGAAGAAAAGTTCAGGGGCAAAAAATAATGAGATTGTTATTGCAAAAATAGATAAACAATCTGCAAAAGATAAGAAACCGGAAGGTAGAATAGTTGAAGTATTAGGAAGTATGAATGAGGCTGGAGTGGATATGCTTTCTCTAATAAAAGAGTATAAGCTTCCAAATGAATTCCCAGAGCCAGTGCTTGAAGAAGCACGTCAAGTTTCGCAAACTCTTGATAGAAAAAATATATTGCAAAGAGTAGATTTAAGAGGAGAAGAAATATTTACTATAGACGGGGAAGACGCTAAGGATTTAGATGATGCGGTAAATGTAAAGAAAAATGATGATGGAACATATACTTTGGGTGTGCACATTGCTGATGTAAGTTTTTATGTAAAATCTGGTTCGAAACTAGATAAAGAAGCAATAAAAAGAGGCACAAGTGTGTACATGATGGATAGAGTAATTCCAATGCTACCAAAAGAATTGTCAAATGGAATATGTAGTTTGAACGAAAATCAGGATAGATTCACAATATCAGTAATTATGAAAATAAATAAAAATGGAAAAGTGATAGAATCAAGAATATTTAAGTCTGTTATAAAAACAACGAAAAGAATGAACTACCACGATGTAAATGATTTATTTTTATGGAGTGATATAAACGAAGGGAAATTAAAGGTAGAGGTAGTGGAAAAAGACCTCCCTGAAGAAATTAAGAGTAAAAATGAGGATGGAAATATTAATACGATTACATTAGATGAATATAAAAGAATAAAAGATGCTGCAAATAAGTATGGTAAATTCATGGAGCATTTTGTAAGGATGAGAGAATTAAAAGATATTTTAAAGAAGAGAAGAGATCTGAATGGAAGTTTAAATTTAAATATTCCTGAGAGTAAAATTATATTGGATAAAAATGGAGTAGCTGTTGATGTAAAAAAATATGATTACTTGGAATCAAATGAGGTAATTGAGCAATTTATGCTGACTGCAAACGAGACTGTTGCTGAAAGTTTTTATTATGTACAAGCTCCATTTATTTATAGGAACCATGAGATCCCAGATATGGAAAAGATTGATGAATTGAATAAATTTTTATTTGGATTAGGATATAAGATAAGAGGAATAAAAAAGGATGACGAACAAAGTGTTCATCCAAAAGCTTTTGCACAAGTTCTTGATGAAGTAAGTGGAAAAGAAGAGGAAAAAGTAGTTTCAAACCTGGTTCTAAGAACTCTTAAGGTTGCAAAATACGAAAGTGAAAATAAAGGGCATTTTGGTATTGCTAGTAAATGTTATTGCCATTTCACATCACCAATAAGAAGATATCCAGATTTATTTATACACAGGGTTATATCATCATATTTGAAGCATGATTATAACATAAATGACGAATTAAGGGAAAAATATAGTATGGAGGCTGCAAAATATGCAGAAAGTTCATCTGAAAGGGAAAGAGTTGCTCAAAAGGTTGAAAGAGATGCTGAAAAAATAAAGAAAGCTGAATACATGCAGAATAAAATTGGGGTACAATATGATGGAGTTGTATCAGGAATTACACAGTTTGGAATGTTTGTAGAGCTTGAAAATACAATTGAAGGACTTGTAAGATTTGATGACATGGGTAATGAATATTTTGATTATGATGAACAAAGGAAAACTCTAAGAGGGGAAAAGTCTAACAAGATTTATAAAGTAGGGGATAAGGTTCAAATTGAAGTGAAAGCTGCTGATAAAACTACAAGAAGAATTGATTTTAAATTAATAGATTCAAAAATAGAAAAAAATAAAAATAGAATTTGATAATTGCCTTGTTTTATATAATTTATACTATATAATATAAAAAAGTAAAGATGCAAATTTTAAAAATCACATTTTTACTTTTTTATATAAATTATTTTTGCTTTTAATGGTTCAATATAAAGGATTATCATATTTTATTATTTTTTTGAAATATTTTTTCGTTTCTTTATAAAGATTGAAGCAAGTATGATTACAAGAATGGCTGTTATAATTGCAATTACACCAGGCCATCCACATAGTGCAACAATTTTGCTACCTAAAGACATTATAATTCCTGCAAGAATAACTCCAAGAGAAACTGCTATTATACTTGTTTTAAAATCAAGGTTTAGGAATGAAGCGGCTAAGGTGCCTGTCCAAGCGCCTGTTCCAGGCAGTGGAATTCCTACAAATAAAAGTAAAGCCCAGAAAATTCCATTGTTTCCTGCAGAAGCCTTTAATTTTTCTCCACCTTTTTCTCCTTTTGTTAAGCACCAAGTGAAGAATTTACCGATAAATTTTTTATCTTTACCCCATTCAAGAACTTTTCTTGCAAACCAGTATATTATTGGAACAGGAAGCATATTACCAATAATTGCAATAGGGTAATATAAGAATATGTTTAATTTTAAGCTTTCAGCAATTGGAATTGCTCCTCTAAGTTCAACTATTGGAACCATACTTACAAAAAATACTATTAAATATTTTATTACGATCGGTAAACTTGCCATAAAAAACTCCTTTACAATATAAAATCTTACATATTCTACTATAAGAAATATAAAATGTAAAGGATAAATTTGAATTAATCTTCTATCTTTGAATAAATTCCAATAGAAATTAATCCTGCAATACCTACTAAAGAATAGATAATTCTACTAAATACACTCATAGTTCCAAATATTGTAGCAACTAAATCGAAATTGAATAATCCAATTAATAACCAATTTACGGCACCAATAATTACAAGTGTAAGTGCAATGTAATATAGAACTTTCATAATATTCCTCCTAAAATTAGATATACTATATTATAAGTAAATATAGAAAAAATATACTAAAATGACTTAAAAAAGTAGTTTTTATATTTATCAGATTTATGTGATATAAATAAAACCAAAATTTTCAAACATTTTGTTGAAAATTTTGGTAATTAAAAAAATTCGTAATTAAATTATTTCTTAAATTGTGAATTGTAAAGATCTGCATAGAAACCGTTTTGTGCCATTAATTTTTCCTGGTTTCCTTGTTCTATGATGTTTCCTTCATTCATTACTAAAATCATATCTGCATTTCTAATTGTTGATAATCTGTGTGCAATTATGAAAGAAGTTCTACCTTCTGTTAATTTATCCATTGCTTGTTGAACTAGTTCCTCTGTGCGAGTATCTACAGAAGATGTGGCTTCATCCAAAATCAGGAATGGTGCGTCTTTTATCATACCACGAGCAATTGTTAATAATTGTTTTTGCCCAGCAGATATACTGTCGTTATCTGAGATTACAGCATTAAGCCCACCGGGTAAAGATTTTACAAATTTGTCTATTCCAACAGTTTCTAATGCTTTCCAGATTTCATTATCTGTAACATCTTCTTTGTT
Organism: uncultured Clostridia bacterium; assembly: GCA_934130025.1. Classification (GTDB taxonomy): domain Bacteria; phylum Bacillota; class Clostridia; order TANB77; family CAG-508; genus CAG-245. Next base: position 9,216 of record CAKOXG010000007.1, on the reverse strand, counting down.
ATATTTAATATTATCTCTAATTGTTCCATTAAATAACCAGGTATCTTGTAAAACCATTATGAACATTTCGTGTATATTTTCGCGGGATAATTCCTTAATAGAAGTCCCGTCTATTGTAATATCGCCATCTGAAATGTTGTAGAATTTCATAAGCAGATTTACCATAGTAGTTTTTCCAGCACCAGTTGGACCAACAATTGCAACTTTTTCACCTTGATGTACGTTACATGAGAAGTCTTTTATAACATTTTTTTCGCCATCGTAAGAGAATTTAATGTGTTCAAAATCAATATTTCCTTTTACATCTTTTAGGTTCAGAATTTTTGTAATGTCTTTTTGATCATCCATTTCTGGTTCCTCTAAAAACTCAAAAATTCTTTCAGATGCGGCTGCAGATGTTTGTAAGTTTGTCATGCCCTGTGCAATTTGAGTTAGAGGAGATGTAAATAATCTAACATACATCATAAATGCGACAATTACACCAAATGTGATGTGACCATTCATTGTTAAAATAGCTCCAACAACACAAACAGCAACATAACTAAAGTTACCAATAAAGTTCATAATAGGCTGCATAAGTCCAGACAAGAATTGGCTCTTTCTATTGCATTCAAAAACTCTTTTATTTAATTCATCAAACTTTAGAGAAGCTTCTTTTTCGCCATTATAAGCTTTTACAACATTATGATTAGAATATATTTCTTCAATATGACCATTTAAATTACCTAGCTCAACTTGTCTAGCATTAAAGTACTTTTGAGATTTGCCTAGTATTAAAAACATAAAAACAAATCCAATAAGAGAAGATAGAATACCTGTAAGTGCCAAAATCCAGTTTGTGTAGAACATCATTATGATAGAGCCAATAAATAGGGTAGTAGCACCAACTAAAGTTCCTAGAGATTGATTTAATGAAGTAGCAATTGTGTCCACGTCGTTTGTAACTCTAGAAAGAATATCTCCATAGCTGTGAGTGTCATAATATCTAAGTGGTAATTTGTTAATCTTATGAGAGATTTGAGTACGTAAATTTTGTGCAAATCTGTTAGCAACAGTAGCCATTATAAATCCTTGAATATAGTTAAATATTCCACTTAAGCCATAAATACAAACTAAGAAAATTGAAATAGATTTAATTGCATCAAAATTCATACCCGTGAGTAACCCTTTTGAAATTTCATCTGTTAAGTCACTTAATTTATTTGGACCAATAATTGAAAGAACAGAACCAAGAGCAGAAAGGACTAATGCAATTACTATAAATGGTATATATTTTTTTAGGTAATGTGTCATTTTCTTTAGAGCTTTTTTCAAATCTTTTGGCTTTTCAGCAACTCTATTTGGACCAACATTGCGAGGTTTCTTCTTGTATTGTTCATCATTATCCATTTTCTAATTCCTCCTTTGATAGTTGTGAGTATGCAATTTCTTGATATACTTTACAATTTTGTAATAATTCTTTGTGAGTTCCAAGACCAACACATTCTCCGTTTTCTAATACGATAATTTTATCTGCATTTAAAATTGTACCAATTCTTTGTGCAACAATAATATTAGTTGCATCTTTAGTATGTTCCTTAAGTTCAGCTCTTAATTTGTAATCAGTCTTATAATCCAGTGCACTGAAAGAGTCATCAAAAATATATATTTCTGGCTCTCTTGCTATGGCTCTTGCAATTGCAAGCCTTTGCTTTTGACCACCAGATACGTTTGTTCCGCCTTGTGCGATATGAGATTCATATTGTTCCGGCATTTTCTCAACAAAATCCTTTCCTTGGGCGACAGCTACAGCTTCTTTTACTTTTTCGCTATCAGGCTTAGAAACTCCGTTGTCACCATAAGAAACATTGTAATTTACAGAGCCACTGAACATTACAGCCTTCTGAGGAACATAGCCTAATTTGTTATGAAGTTCCTCTTGAGAATAATCCTTAACATTAACACCATCAACTAAAATTTCTCCAGAAGTTACATCGTAAAATCTTGGAATTAAATTTACAAGAGTTGATTTTCCAGAACCTGTAGAACCAATTATTGCGACTGTTTCGCCTTTATTTGCCTTAAACGAAATGTTCTTTAAAACTTCTTCATCTCCATCAGGATATTTAAATGAAACATTTTTGAATTCAACTTCTCCGATCTTTTTAGTAGAAGCAGCGTCCATACTTGTAGTTTTATTACCGTCCTTAACTGCAATATCGGTATCTAAAACTTCTGCAATTCTGTCAGCAGAAACTTGAGCTCTTGGGTACATTATAAAAATCATTGCAAGCATCAAGAATGCCATAATAACTTGCATTGCATAACTTGAAAATACAACCATGTCGCCGAACAATGAAATTTTATCAGCCATGCCTGCTGAATCTATTAAATAGCTGCCAACAAAATAAATGGCAAGAGTAACACAGTTCATAACTAAATACATAATAGGAGACATAGCAGCCATTGCCCTTTGGTTAAACAATTGGGTATTTGTAAGCTCGGTATTTCCACCATCGAATTTATCTTCTTGATATTTCTCTGCATTAAAAGCTCTAACAACACGAATACCCTTTAAATTTTCACGGGCTAAACTGTTAATATTATCAATTAATTTTTGTACTTTTTTAAATCTTGGCATTACAGTTAAAATTAAAATGCTAACACATAGAAGAAGAACAGCAACTGCTATACCAGTTATAACACTCCATTGCCAGCTCTTATTTAGAATTTTTAATACAGCCCAAACAGCTGTAATAGGAGCTTTTATAAGCATTTGAAGTCCCATGGAAATAAACATTTGAATATTTGTAATATCATTTGTGGTTCTAGTAATTAAGCTTCCAGTAGAAAATTTATTCATTTCCTCCATACCAAAGCTTTGAGCCTTTTCAAATAACTTCTTTCTTAAATTCATAGAAAAACTTGCTGAAATTAGCGAAGACAAATATCCAACAACAACAGCAGAAGCCAAACTTCCGCCAGCACAAAGAAGCATATAGCCGCCTTGTTCCAAAATATCTGACATTGTATTCCCTTCAGTTTTTACAAGAACAGTAATCTCAGACATATAATCAGGAAGCTTTAAATCAAGCCAAACCTGAAAGACAATAAGTAATAAACATATTAAAATAAGTAAATAATCTTTTTTTGTAAAATTTTTAAATAATTTAAACATTGTAAAAATCCTTTCTTTTAATCACGGTCTCTATTTCCAAGTATTATAATTAATCTTAATAATTGTAATAGGGAAGACAGTAAGCCTGCAACATAAGTCATTGCAGCTGCACTAAGTACTTTAGAAATTCCTTGCTTATCGTTATCATAAGACAGGTTCAAAGTATCCAATTCTTTTTTTCCTCTGCTTGAAGCATTAAACTCAACTGGCAAAGTAACAAGTTGAAATAAAACTGTTGCAAATAAAATTAGAATTGATAATTTTATATATCCAGTTAATCCACCTATCAAGGATACAATTAAGCCAAAGTATCCAAGATATGAAATAAAATTTACAACTGGAACTAGTGCAGATCTTATTTTAAAGAAAGAATAGCCTTCTTTATCTTGAATTGCATGACCGCATTCGTGTGCTGCAACTGCCATTGAGGCAATAGATGTTCCATTATAAATATCAGATGAAAGCTTAATCAATTTCTTAGATGGGTCATAATGGTCTGTTAATTTTCCAGAAGTCTCGAAAACTTCTATATTAGAAAGACCATTTGCGTTTAAAATCGATCTTGCAACTTCACATCCTGTTAATTCTCTTGAATTCTTAACCTTTCTGTATTTAGAATATGCAGAATCAATCTTAATTTGTGCAACAAGAACAAGAATAAATCCAATTATCATTAATAACACTGTAAAACTATTATCAAACCACATTAAAAAATAATCCATAAAAATTCCTCCTTTTAAAATTATATTTTACATTAAAATTTAAATTAAACCAAAATTATTTTTGATTTAGCTTTTCAAAGTAATTATCAAGCATTTTATCTATAACGTTCAAAAATGTATGAAATTCGTCCTCAGGAATACCCTCTTTTAAAGATAAGAAGAAATCTCTTTGACACTTTTGCAACATCTTGACTGATTTTTGAGCTTTAGGCTTAATAGTAATTTGCTGATACCTTCTATCTGATGGACTTGTTTGGATAGCAATGAAATCTCTTTGTTGAAGTAAAAACAATGCTTTCGAAACATAAGCTTTAGAAAAACCTCTGCAATTTACTGCATCAACAGCATTTGTAAATTCAGGATTATTTGCAAAAAACAAAAGAACATCTGCTTCAGGCTTAGTAATACCACAACTTGTTGCACAGACAGAAATGGTTTCAGCAAATAAATTTCTGGACTGAGCACTTGCGTAGATAAAACGTCTAAATAAATTTTTCTGCTCCATAAATTCTTTCTATAATTAGAACATACAAAATATGCTAATTATACTCCTTTCTAAAAAATGTACAATATTTGCAATATATAAAAATAAGTGCTTTTTAAAATATAAATAACAAACGTGGTTTATTTGTAAACTGTTTCTACGTGAACTATTATAAAATGGAAATATAACCATGTCAAGAAAATAATGTGAACAATATGTGAAATTTTAATAAATTAAATATTATAAAAATCTTGGAGAAAAGAATATAATATCAGCAGTTGTGCATTTAGATGAAGGTGTACCACACATGCACTTAATGTTTGTTCCTGTTGTTCACACAAAAGATAAAGAAGGTAACGATATTGATAAAATTTGTGCAAGAGATTTTTGGAAAGGTCGAGATAGTTACAGAAAATTACAAGATGCCTACTTTAATCATCTAAAATCAAAAGGCTTTGATTTAGAAAGAGGAATGTTCGTTGAAGATACTGACAGAAAACATTATACAGTTGAGGAATATAAGAAAATTACAAATTACGAGAATACCAAGAAAATTTTAAATGAAATAAAACTAGAATTGCCGGAAGTCCCAACTATAACTGATATTATCAAATTCTCACTAAAGAGAGATGAAAAAATACTAAAAGAAATCATAAAACCTAAAGATGACTTAATTAAAGAATTATATAAGGATAATTTATCACTGCATAAAGAACTCTCAAAACAATACAAAGTTGTTGATGAGGCTGTAAAATATCAAAAAGAAAGAGAAAAGATACTTGCTGATAATGAAGAATTACACAATACTGTTAAAAATTTAGAACATAAATACAAAATAAAAAGCAACAATCTTGATTTTGACTTTAATAACAGAAAAAGAGAATTAGAGCAAGAATTTGAAAATAAGGAATTTGATATTGAATACAAATATAAGCGCAAAATTAAAACATTAGAAAAAGAAAATAGTCATTTACACAAAATTATTGATAAATTCTATGAAACTGTGGATAAATTTATAGTTTGGATTTGTAATAAATTTGGTATTGGCGAATCGAAAGAACTAATTAAAGATTTTCAAGAAGAAATTCATACTTTTATAGACCCTGTAAAGCAGTTAGATTTTGAAGAAAAGCAAAAAGAATTAGAATGGGATAGAGAATTATAATCCCATTCTAATTCTTATAATGAAAGTCCTTTACTTTTCTTTTGATCTTGTTGATTTCTAAATCTAACTTGTGATTCATTTGTTTGCATTATATGTTCATCTAATAATCGTTTCTCTTCAGGAGTTAATGCTTGCCCCGTTTTTTGCTTGAACTTTAATCTTCCTATTTTTATAGCTTCATCAATATCTTTAGTTTGGCGTTGAGCTTCTGAATTAGAAACTTTTCCCTGTAAAATAGTATCTGTAACATTTCCAAATTTTAAATTGTCTTTTTTACCGAAAATTGTAGTTTGTTCTTGAGCTTTTTCTAAAGGTGTTTTTTTCTTGTCAAAATACTTTTCATCTATGACTTCCGATGAATAAACTAGCTGTATAGGTTCTTCTTCTATCTGATCTCCTTTAGTATGTAAATCTATATGTGTAACTTCAATTTGAGCTTTTCCTTTTTTGAAGTCTTCTAGTTTATCACTATCAATAGCGAACATTGCTGGCTTAAAATATTTTCCATCTTTCATTATTGGGTTTGTAAAATCTATTAACATTGCTTTTCCGTTTCTAATAATGCAATTATATGCATGTCCTTCGTTGGTAATTCCTTTTTCGTTAGATAAATAGCCAAATATCATCATTGGATTATACCCCAAAAAAGCTAATATATTTTGAGCCATTGCACTTTTTTCAACACACATAGCTGTACCATTTTGTTTAAAATCACTTATAGAAAGAGGTTCATCATCTATATTTGCTCTTGAATTGTATAATGCATTTCTTCTACTTTCACTACTATGCAACCCTAAATAATTGATTATGCTACATTGAACTATATTCATAATGTAATTATTGTTTATTTTTCCATCTCTCATTAAGCTTTCAGGTTTTGCTTTTTTTATATAATCAATTACAGATTTATAAAAAGAGGTATCATCCATTCTAAATGAAGCTAAATCAAATTGCATTTTCCTTAATTGAGTTTTACTAGGTATAAATCCTTGAACTTCTGTATTCTCTTTTTCTCCTCTTGCTCTTCTTAAAGTATAACTCGTACTTGATATTTCATCTCTATCTTCTATTGCTGTACTTTCTAATAAACTAATTCTATCCGCAATCCATAAGTTAATTTCTTCACTATCCATATGTATTATTTGAGCTATAATATCTTTTTCATCCATATTTTTTCTCCAATCTAAATATTCTATTTTAATACTTTAATTCTTGTTTGCCTTTTTAAAAAAACTAAATATTTTGTTTAAAATTCTATAAAATATATTTTGTTGTTTATATTCAACAATTTGAGCATTCTGTGTTATTTGTGAATTTACAATAATATTTTCTCGTCCTTTAAATAAATTATCTGGATTATATTTTTCTTCAAGCTTTTTCTTTTCTTCTTCATTTTTAGCTAATTCATTAAGAAAAAATTGTTTTTCGTCTTCATTTTCACACCAATAATTTATATTTAATATTGCTAATAAAACTATCGTTTTTCTTTTTAAATTTTGTTGTATTAACGGTATATTTACATCAATTGTGGGTGTATAATCAGGCATTTTTTCTTCTTTAAAAAAGTTTCTTACCTTTTCTGGTACTTTCTCTCTGTATTTATCTTCTAATAAATCTAATATTTCATCTATTTCTGCGTATGCCAACATATTATCTATCAACATTCTTCCTCCAATGCGTTCATTTAATATTTCTATATTATTTATACCATTACTGAACATTAAAGTCAATGTTTATGCGCTAAATTTCACGCATATTTTATGTTTTTATTTGCTATACTAATTTTGTAAATTTTCGTGAGAGTAGGAGGGATATTATGACTTTGCTAGAAGCAACAAGAAAAAGAATAGATGAACTATGTAAAGTAAACAATATGAATATAAATCAACTAGCAATAGCCTCAGGAATTAATCCCTCAACAATTAGAAGTATTTTTAAAGTTATAAAAAAAGCTCCATCTTCTGATACTATTTATTATATATGTATTGGTTTAGGAATTTCTATAAAAGATTTTTATGATAGTAAATTATTCGATGATTTAGATGATAACGACTAAAAAATAATAAAATTTATGCAAATAGTGAATTTTTAAAAATCATTTGACATATAATAAAATTGATGTTATAATAACATTAGCTAGCAAATCGAATGAACTCACAAAGGTTTGCACGAGATATGTGTCCGCATATCTCTTTTTTTATTGTTCAAAATAAAGAAAAGGCAGGTGTCCGCCTGCCCCAAAGATTAATCTTTGGTTGTGTCTTGGCTTTCATCATCATTATTACTTAAAAGTAACAAAACGATTAATCGCCAGATTAAATCAAATGAACTCACTCTAGTTGCACCTCCTTCCTCAAAGATTTCCTTTGGAAAAGGATGGAATTAATTATACTTTAATTTTATTTTAAAAACAATGCTTTTTCTACAATTTCAACAATTATTTTTAATCAACTTTATTTTTATTTCTACTTTTATATAAATTTGCTTGATTTCTACATTGACTACTATCATATTCAGCTTTAGGTTTTTTTGCATAAAATACTTTACCACAATGTTTGCATATTTTTAAAGGATTTTTTCACTGCAAAGCATAAATCCAAAAGCCATATCTATTGCTTGTTTTAAACAATTAGGTTGCCAAGATATTTCTGGAGTATTTCCATACATATTAATTTTGTATGGTATTCCAGAAAAATAGTAATCACTTATAGTTTCTCTTGCTTTATATTCATCATAATTATTTACACTATTATTTGATAAATCTACATATTTTTTAAATATTTTATACATTTTTTTTGCATATTTAATTATCCAATCTATTTTTTTACAATAAAAACTAGAATAAATTAATTGATTATTAAGAGACGTATGATTTAGCATTCTTTACAAATCAGAATTTGTTTCTAGCTTCACTTTACCATTTGTTACTGTATAATTCATTTCATTATCTTTTGTGAATGGGAAAAACAAATCAAAATATTCTTTTGTTCTCATTACACAATTTTTATTAATAAAATTATTTTCTTTTAATGTTATCTCTTCATTTAATAGAAAATCTGCATTAATTGGTGCTTCAACCATAAAACCTAGTAAACCATATTGCTATACAAAGAAATATGCACAAGTAAACCTAGTTTGATCATCTTCTGAATCTATACATATTCTGCCTATATTTAATAAATCCACCAATAATGGCTAGGTCATTCTAATTTCCAAACTACGCTAAGATATGCCCATGCAGATATAGAAAATAAAAAGGTATCTGCAAACGTAATTGAAAATAAACTTGCATTAGATACAAAAAAAGAACAAATTACCGAACTCGCTATTTAGGTAATCTGTCTTAAAAAATATATTTCTAACTATTTATAAAAATTCTAATTTGGGAAAAGTGTTAGAACTTTTGTTAGAACTTTGCACATTTTTTATAAATTAAAACCTCAAGTTCATCTTCTGAAACACTTGAGGTTCTAATGGTGCAGATGGCCGGAATCGACGAGCCGCGTCGGGAAAATAGTCCACAGGACTATTTTCTAATCCTCCTTTTCGATTCTGGTTAAAATGTATATTATAAAACAAAAAAGAAACTGTTCAAATACAGTTCCTTATTTTGGTGCAGATGGCCGGAATCGACGAGCCGCGTCGGGAAAATAGTCCACAGGACTATTTTCTAATCCTCCTTTTCGAT
>CAKOXG010000006.1 GCA_934130025.1 uncultured Clostridia bacterium | reverse complement strand
AGAGGACTCGAACCTCCACGCCGTTGGCACTGGTTCCTAAGACCAGCGCGTCTGCCAGTTCCGCCACATCCGCATATTAGCTGCTCGCTAACACTTTCATATAATATCACATTTTTATATTTTTTGTCAATACTTATTTTTTATTTTTTTGTTGCAAATTATGAAATGTTAGAAAATTTGCTTGTTATATAACTAAATTTATAGTATTATATATGTAATATAAAATGAAGAATGCTATAAAAAACTTTATAAATACTGGAAAGGAAAATTTTTATATGAAGGAAAAAACTTTTAAAGACTTGGGATTGGATGATGGGGATAAATTTTTAGAGAAGATGTCATTAGATATTGATTTGGGAGATTTAGACAAAGTATTAAATGATAATGATGATGAAGAAGAGTTAAAAAATAGGATTAAAGAGATAAATGAAAGAGTTTAATATAGTGAAGAAAAATTTGAATGAAATAGTAAGTATTTCATTTTTATGTGTGCCTTTAAAGCAAGAAAGGAAAGGATTTTTTAATGAAAAATAAAGAAACAATTGGTATTCCAGTAAAAAAGAATGATAAAATTGTTGTAGATATATTGGACAATGGATTTGAAGGTGAGGGAATAGCTAAAGTTGATGGCTATACGATTTTTATTCCAAACGTTTTAAAGGGTGAAAAGTGTGAAATTATAATTGTAAAAGTACTTGCCTCACATGGTTATGGAAAGTTGATTAAAATATTGGAGCCTTCAGAACAAAGAGCTTGCAGTGATTGTGAAACGTACAACAGGTGTGGTGGATGTGATTTAAGACATATGAAATATGAATTTACTTTGGAATTAAAAAAACAGGTTGTGCAATCACTTGTAAATAAAGAATTAAAAAATGAAATAGAAGTTATGGATACTATTGGAATGAACACCCCATTTTATTATAGAAATAAAGCACAGTTTCCAATTGGCTTGAATAAGGAAAAATTGCCTGAAATTGGGGTGTTTGCACAAAGAACACATGAAATTGTACCAATAAAGGATTGTAAGATACAAACTGAAATATCACAAAAAATTGCAAAAAGAGTTATTGAATTTATAAGAAAAAATAAAATTTCTGTATATGATGAGCAGAAAAGAGAAGGTTTATTTAGAAATATAGTAATCAAAGTGGGAATGAAAACACATGAGGTTATGTGTATTTTTGTTGTAAATGGTAACGGAGAAGAAGAGAAGATAAATGATTTAACTAAAGAATTATGCAATGAGTTTAAAGAAATAAGAACTGTTGTTAAAAATATAAATGAAAAAAATACTAATGTAATATTAGGAGATAAAAATATTAATTTATATGGAGACGGTTATATAGAAGATATTCTCGGAGAGTATAGATTTAAAATATCACCAATGTCATTTTATCAGATAAATCCAGTTCAAGCAGAAGTTTTATATAACATGGCTATTGATGGTGCAAATTTAAATAAAGAGGATGTCCTTTTTGATTTGTACTGTGGAATTGGTACAATAGGTATATTTGCTTCTAAATATGTTAAGAGCGTTTATGGTATAGAAATTGTTAAGCAGGCTATAGAAAATGCTAAAGAAAATGCAAAAATAAATAACGTTAAGAATATTAGCTTTATTTGTGGAGATGTGGAAGAGGCTTTTGATAAGTTGATAAATAAGAATAATGTTAAGCCAACTGTAATAATTGTTGACCCACCAAGGAGGGGGTTAGATGATAAAACGGTACAGAACATTTTGAATCTGAGAACCAAAAAAGTTGTATATGTAAGTTGCAATCCGGCAACAATGGTAAGAGACATAAAAAAGTTAGATGGAACATATATTGTAGAGAAAATACAACCTGTAGATATGTTTCCATATACTCATCACGTTGAGTGTGTGGCAGTTCTAAATGCAAGGTAAAATCTTTTTCGTGTAGGAGGAGTGCTTGAAATTATTAAAGCAAATTATATTGGTGAACCAGCTTAAGGATAAAAATAGAGCAAAATTGCAGTTTTTTGAGATTGAGGGGAACTCATTTATAAAAGAGTTAGAAACTACAGCTTTTATTGGAAAGAATGGCATGACTTCTGAAAAAATGGAAGGAGATAAAAAAACACCTGTAGGAATTTTTGAATTTGGAACGGCATTTGGTACACATAAAAAAATATTAAATAATAAAATTCCCTATATTAGTATAAATGAAAATCTTTATTGGGTAGACGATGAAGAGTCAGCTTATTATAATAATTTGGTAAATATTACAAAAACAAAAAAAGATTGGAATAGTGCAGAGCATTTATGTGATTATTTAGATGAATATGAGTATGCTTTGGAGATAAAAGCAAATCCATGTAATGAAAAGGGAAAAGGGAGTGCAATTTTTTTGCATTGTAGTAATAATCGTGAGACAAGTGGATGTATTGCAATAGATAGATGCAGTATGAGAAAAATTTTGGAAAAAGTAGAACCAGGAGCAATTATTGTAATTAGAAAATATGATGAATATTATATAAATGATTATATAAATGATTATATAAATGATTCTATATAATAGTATTATGAGCTGAAAGTTAGACATGATTTTATGGCTGAGCTTATATATTTAAAGAAAGGAAGCTAATATATGAGTAATAAGTTAAAAGTGTATGTTAAATCCATACTAATCCCTTTAATAGTGGGAGGAATCGTTGGATTAATAATATCTTCATCAATCGATTACAATGTTTTACAAAAACCAAAATTTTCTCCACCTAGTATTTTATTTCCAATAATGTGGACGATTTTATATGTTATAATGGGAATTTCTTATGGTATATTAAAAAATAATTTGCAAATAGACAAAAAAACAAATATTATTTATTATGTTCAATTATTTGTTAATGCTTTATGGTCTATAATATTTTTTACATTAAAGTGGAGGCTGTTTGCTTTTGTATGGATTCTGATTCTTGCATTGTTAATTATTTTTATGATTGTGGAATTTTATAAGAAAAATAAACTTGCAGGAATACTGCAAATACCATATCTTTTATGGGTTTTGTTTGCATCTTACTTAAATGTAGCAATTTATGCACTGAATAAATAAATGCAGTATTTAGGAGAGACTAATTATGAGAAAAAATGATAAAGGAATAATAGTTATAAATCTAATAATTATAGTTGCAATGGTTGTTGGTGCAATAATGGTATATGTTTATGTTTTTAAAGAGTTAGGAAAAAGCGATGGTAATTTTAGCCAAAAAGAAGAAAACGTGGTTGAGAATTTTCACAAGCAAGAAATAGAAAAAAGTAATTTAGAAAAAAATGTTACGGCTTCAAAAATACCAATAATAGAAACAGAAGATGCACAAATTCCATTTAGTACCAACAATAAGTATTTTTATAATCAATTAAATGAAAATGCAAAAGCTATATATGACGATGTGGAAAAGAATTATGATAATTTAAAGACAGGAAACTATAAAATAAAATTATCAGATAGTGTTTCAAGAATATTAAATGAAAATGATGGACAAGAGAAACTTAACAAAAATTTTCAAGCGGCCTGGAATGCCTTAAATATGGATAGAGTGGATTTGTTTTTTATTGATGTTTCCAAGGTGATTCTGAAAATAAATACTATAACGAGAGGAAATGATGTAAGTTATAATTTATATATTGAACCCAATGATGAAGGAAGCTACTTTTCGGATGGTCTTAACAGCATTCAGGATGTGGAGGAAGCTTTTGCTAGGTTAAACGCAATAAAAAAGAAAGTTGTAGGGGATGCCCCACAAGATACTTATAATAGAATTTTACAGGTTCATGATTGGTTAATAGATAATGTAGAATATAATAACAATCAAACAACTGATGCCGACCATAACATTTATGGCACATTGACTAGAGGCCTTGCGGTATGTGAAGGATATGCTGAAAGTTTTAAGCTTTTTATGGATGAGCTAAATATTCCATGTATACTTGTGGCTGGAACTGCTACAAATTCAGTTGGAATAACTGAAAGGCACGAGTGGAATTATGTGAAAATAAATAATAAATGGTATGCTGTTGATTGCACATGGGACGACCCTGTAATTGTTGGAGGAGGTTTTGTGACGAGCAGACAGAAGCATAGGTATTTTCTTAAAGGAAATAGGACAATGAGTGAAGCTCACGTCCTAGATAATGAATTTGCGTATCCTAATATTGAAAGTGAAGATTATTACTTATAATCTTAATACATTTCCTGGGTATATAAGATTGGGATTGACAATTCTATTTAACATAATAAGCCTTGCAATACTTACTCCAAAACGCCTAGAGATTCCCCACAAAGTGTCCCCATACTTAACTACGTACAAGGTGTGATTCATACAATGTTGGGAGGTTGATGTGCTAATATATAAAATTTGACCTACATAGATAAAGTTTACATTATAAATATTATTTTCGTTGGCGATTGCTGTGACTGTAGTACCAAAATCAAGTGCTATTTGTGAAAGAGTATCGCCTCTTTTTACAACATATTGTATAGTTGATGAGGATGAAGTACCATTTGAGGGAACTATTAGTGTATTGCCAGCATATATTAAATTTGGGTTTGATATATTATTTAAACTTACCAGGTTTGCAACGGTTGTATTGTATTGTTCAGCTATTCTGGTTAATGTTGCACCATAAGGAATGGTGATTGTTATATATTGTGATGGAACAGGATTGTTTGGAACATTCGGAACTTCTGAATTATCTTCTAATAATACGCCATCTGTAAACTTATTTCTATCAACATAAGCAGAAATTCCAGGGATTTCGCCTTGATCTGTATATTGCCAGCCAACCCAAGTGTTCCAATTTTGAGAAACTGTTGGATTAGAGATTTCATATTGTGCAACCCAAAGGGGATAGGATGCTACAGTAGACGAAAATGTATTATTAGCGTTATATTCATTGCTGTAAATGATTGTTTCTTTTCCACTTAATTCCTTAACTTTTTCGAGAAAAGCCAGTGAAATTTCATTAATTTGTTCGTTATTTAAATTCCCAAAGCTTTCAAAATCCATAGCTAACTTGCAATCTGGAGATTTTCCGGAAATTGTAGAAACAAAAAATGTAGCTTGGTTTACTGCATCTTCAACAGTTCTAGCGGTTAAATAGTGATAAAAACCAACTTTTAACCCTGCCGCTTTGGCATTTTTGTAATTATTTTCAAACTGGGAATCTACATAGCTAAAGCCTTCGGATGACCTAATATAAACAATTTGTATGCCTGATGCAGCAACTTGTGAGTAGTCAATAAAACCTTGCCAATCGCTAACATCAATTCCTTCATATATATTTGAAGACGATGGACTAAATGCAAGAGAAGGAGTGAACAGTAGGTAAAAGCAAAACAAGAAAGCACACAAGAGAATACATAATTTTATAGATGATTTCATAACATTTCCTTACTTGATATATTTAGGTTTTAGAGTATACCTATAACTCTGTAGTCATTCTTAATGTGAATGAATTTTATATATAATATGAGAAATAGAAAATTTTGACAGCTAAAAAATTTGAAAAATAATGAAATTCGTGTTATACTATTAAGGCAATTTTATTAAACAATAGAAAGGATATTAAATGGTATCAGTAACGCAAATAAAAAATAAACTACCAGAAGATTTTGTAGATAATTTATATGAGATGTTTTCACCAATAACAGTTGACAACATTTTTAGAGGAATAGCAGAAAAAAGATATACAACATTAAGGGTGAATACTCTTAAATACAATATTCAGGATTTAATGAGATATTTTAAAGATATAAATATAAAATTTGAAAGAGTTCTATGGTATAATGATGCTTTGGTTGTAAAAAATGCAGCGGAAAAAGATTTGCAAAAATTAGAAATTTATAAAGAAGGAAAAATATATTTGCAAAGCTTACCAAGTATGCTTCCACCACTTGTGGTTGCTCCTACAAGTGGGGAAAAGGTATTGGATTTAACAGCCGCACCTGGAGGAAAAACAACTCAGATGGCAGCTCTTATGAATGGGAAAGGATACATACTTGCAAATGAACTTGATAAACTTAGGTGTGAACGCTTAAGATACAATGTGGCAATGCAGGGTGCAAACATTGTAGAGGTAGTTAATGGAAGAGGAGAAAAGATTGGAGAAAGCTATAAAGAACAATTTGATAAAGTTTTGCTAGATGCACCATGTAGTGGAGAAGGGAGATTTACTATTTATAATGTTCAAAGTTACAAGCAATGGTCTAAAAAAACGGTGAACGAACTTGCTAAGACTCAAAAAAAACTATTTAAAAGCGCTTTTAATGCTCTAAAAGTAGGAGGAACGCTGGTGTATTCTACCTGTACTTTAAATAAAACCGAAAATGAGGAAATTTTAGATTGGGCACTTAGTAATTTTAATATAAGACAAGAAAGAATTGATTTAGATATAAAACAAGCAATTCCTGCATTCAGTAATGGTCTTAATTCAAACATAAGCAAGGCAATAAGAGTATTACCTTCAAAAGAGATGGAGGGCTTTTTTGTAGCAAAATTCATAAAAATTGGTTAAAATTTTAATATAGATAAAAAGAAAAGGTTGATTTATTATGTAAAATGCTGTATAATAAAAAGTAGTAAGGGCGTATAACCCGGAGTTGTGTTATTGCGGCGTTTGCTGCAAAACAAAAGAGAAAACGGAGGTTTTCAAAAATGAAAGAGTACGCAATTGTGCCAAAGAGTGAAAGAGCAGTGATCGAGCCCAAGGCAAAAAGGGCTCGGAAGAAGACCCGTAACATGCTGCAGATCGTCATGAAACTTTTGGCGATCGCTACGCTATGCTTAATCGTGAGCATCAGCTCAGGATGTTCTTCCAGAAAGGCTCTGGAAGAAGCTCGAAGCAAAGTGAGTCAGTTGACTGCTGAAAAGCAGGAGTTGGAAAGTCGGCTGAGCCAGATGAAGACACAATACCAAGAGGCTCAGGCAGAGCTTGACGGCAAAGAGGAATTGTATTCCTCGACGGCCAGTGAAAACCTAGGACTAATACAAGGCCTGGAAAAACTGGAAAATGCAGATACTCTCATCAGCGTTTCGTACGAAACGGATGGTGAAAAGCTGGGCGGAGAATGGAGACCGCTTAGCTCGGGGATGGTGTTTACCACCCCATTGAGACCCAATGAGAAGGTTGAGGTTGCCGTGGCATCAAAAGGTGCGATGCCGAAGGTAACATCGGATGATGCCGAGTTGAAGGTGGATGGCAATGTCATTACTTTCAATATGGGCACTGAGTGTTCTATTAAAATTGGAGAAAATGTTCTCCAATTTAGGAACCTGGAGAAATAAACAGATAAAGGAGCCATAAAAGTGAAAATCTTTTAGGCTCCTTTATCTGTTTGTATTGCTTTTTAATCTTGTTGATGCTATAATTTAACAGTATTTTATAATTAGTTGAAAGGATGATATAAATGAACATACTAGATACATTGAAAGAGAGAGGTTACATTGAACAGGTAACAGATGAAGAAAAATTAAAAGAACTGTTTGAAAAAGAGAAATGTGTTCCTTTTTATATAGGATTTGATCCAACAGCAGATAGCCTTCATGTAGGCCACTTTGTTTCTATGATGGTGGCTTCTTATATGCAGAAAGCTGGACATAAACCAATAATCCTAGTTGGAGGTGGAACTGCTACAATCGGGGACCCATCTGGAAAAACAGATATGAGAAGGATGATGTCTAGAGAAGAAATAAACCATAATGTTGAATGTTGCAAAAAGCAACTTGAAAAGTTTGTAAGTTTTGAAGGTGAAAATGCAGCTATTGTCGTAAATAATGCAGATTGGCTTCTAAATTTAAAATTTGTAGACTTCATGAGAGATATAGGCTCTTTATTCTCAGTAAATAAAATGCTTGCTGCAGATTGCTACAAAAATAGAATGGAAGCAGGCCTTACCTTTTTCGAAATGGGATATATGCTAATGCAGTCATATGATTTCTTACATTTGTATAATGAGTATGGATGTAAACTAGAAATGGGAGGAAATGATCAGTGGTCTAATATAATAGGAGGGGTAAACCTAATTAGAAAAGTTGGCCATGATGATTCGTTTGGATTAACATTCAAATTGCTTACTACAAAAGAAGGCAAAAAAATGGGAAAAACGGAAAAAGGGGCTTTATGGTTAGATGCAGAAAAAACATCTCCATATGAATTTTACCAATATTGGAGAAATATTGGAGATAGCGAAGTTGAAACAGTTTTAAAGATGCTTACATTCTTACCCCTTGAAGAAATTGAAAAATTAACTTGTGCTGAAGGTGAAAAAATGAATGAGGCTAAGAAGGTAGCTGCATATGAAATAACGAAACTTGTTCATGGAGAGGAAGAGGCTAAAAAGGCTATGGAGGCTTCTAATGCGTTATTTGAGGGAAAAGGTAATACAGAAAATATGCCAACTGTTCAAGTAGATGCTGATATTTCGGTTGTTGAAGCAATAGTAATGGCTGGATTTGCAAATTCAAAGGGACAAGCTAAAACTCTTATAGCACAAGGCGGAATTACGCTTAATGAAGAAAAGATAACGGATGCAACATTGAAAATTTCTATAGATTTATTAAAGAATGGAGTAATACTTAGAAAAGGCAAAAAAAGCTATTGCAAGTTATTGGCTAAATAATGTGATGAAAAAGAAAATGAAAAATCTTTTGATAGATGGAAGAATAAGAAAAATTGAATATGATTTTTTACAAAGGTATTTTTGCATTAAGAAAATACCTTTATCTTCTTATGTTTATGACGAAATATCAGGCCATAGTGATATTTTTTACTGTAAAATAAAAGACAGAATAATTTGTGCACCAAATAGTCCAATAATAGAAAATGAATTTATGTTGGGGGCTACGATCTTGCAAAAAAAATACCCAAATGATATTGCGTATAATGTATGCCAGATTGGGGAAAATATAATTGGAAGTAAATATACGGATTCTACTATAAACCCCAATATAATTGTAAAGCAAGGCTATACAAAATGTTCCATTGCCGTAACAGGGGAAAACTCTTGTATAACTTCTGATAGGCAGATTTACAAGGTTTTGAGAAAAAATAATGTTGATGTTTGCTTTATAGAAGAACATAATATAAAGTTATTAGATAGAAATTCTGAATATACAAAAATGGAAGGTTTCATTGGTGGGGCTTGTTTTATATTTGACAATAATTTTGTGCTATTTGGAGATATAGAAAGTTTGAAATCTAAAGAACTACTAAAGCAGCACCTATATAAGTACAATTTAAATTTAATAGATTTTAAAGGATTAAGTGTAAATGACTATGGTGGAGCGATTATTTATTAGTGTTGTATATAAAAGATGTGATGTTACATAAAAATGTTTGAATAATAAGTTTTAATAGAAAATATACAAAAAATGTAATTTTGTATTGAAAAAAGATTTATTAAGTATTAAAATATAAAGAGTTAATTTAGAAATTTAAACTTTTTACTATGTGTGATAGGTAAAAAAGAAAGGGTGAAACATATGGAGAAAAAAATAAAAATTTTAGCAGCAATTATTTTGATAATATCTATTTTTCAAACATTACCAGTATTTGCTGCAAATGAAGATGTTACACTTGTGAAAGTAAAAGATAACATTTGTGAAATAAAAATGGGAGAAGATGGAAAGCTTGTAAAGAAGCTTTTAGATGTTAGTAACGAAAATAAAGATGCTACACTACAAATAGATGTTACAAACTTAAAAAATGAAGAAGAAGATGTAAAACCTTCTGAAATATTTTTAGTTTTAGATAATTCAAAGAGCATGGAACTGAATAAACTTGCAGATGGAAAAACAAGAAAAGAAACAGTTTTTGAAGCTGCTAAAACACTTGCAAATAAGATTCTTCAAAACCAAAGTACTTCAAAAATAGGAGTGGTAAGGTTTTCAACAAGCACAGATAGTTCAAAAGAAGGTACATTAGAGGATGCTTCTTTAGTTATTGGTCCTACAAGTGATTATACTGTAATTTCAACTGCGATTGATTCAATAGAAACAAATGGAGCTAGAACTAATATTGATGCAGGAATACAGGTCGCAAAGGCAAATTTCAGCTCTGATGCTAACACAAATAAATATGTAGTACTTCTTACTGATGGTGTTCCAAATACAGCTGTTGGGGGACCAACGATGACATATGGTGGAGATGTTACAACAAAAACAAAATCTACGATTAAATCACTTACTGATTCTGGAATTAATATTATAAGTGTAATGACTGGAGTTGATTCTAGCTATCAACCAGATCCAGATGGAAAAATTGCAAGTGATGCGGCTGGAAAAACATATAAAGATTTAGCAGAAGATATTTTCGGAACTGCTACAACACCAAACTATGGGCCTTTTTATTATGTTACTGATGAAAATGTAACAGATACAATTACAAATAAAGTTTATGAGAATGTTAAGGTGATAGTAAAAAATGAGGTAAAAGATATTGTTGTTGTTGACTATTTCCCTGATGATATTATAGCAAATTATGATTTTGAAATATTTGAAAAAGAGAACATAGGAACAGTAACTGCAGAGGTTAATACTCAAAACAATAGCATCACATGGACAATTGGAACACTTGAAGCAGGGAAGACAGCGTCTTTTAAATATAAGTTAAAATTAAAAGAAAAGTTTGATGAAAAAATAATAAATGTTGAAACTCCAACAAATAAAAAAGTAGATGTTAAATATACTGGAACAGATGGAAAAGAGAATACTGTAACATCAGATGTTTCTCCTTCAATAATGTTAAAAAAAGAAGTAAAGGTTCCAGATAATTCTATTGCAAAAGATCCAATACCACAAACTGGGGATTCTTTGAATTATGCTGCAATGGCAGTATTTGCAATAGCTATGATAATTTTAGCAATCTATATAGGTAAAAAGATAATTAATAAATAGGAATAACAATAAATGCACAAAATGTAATATAATTTTGTGTATTTATTTACGAACAATACAAAGTAAAATAGCTAATTAGTTAAAAATAAATAATTTTAATGTTAGAAAGGAATGATTTTTATGATTGAAAGTAGAAAAATTGTACTAGTTGGAACAGGAATGGTAGGAATGAGCATGGCGTACGCTCTAGAAAATCAGGGGGGAGTTAATGAATTGGTCTTAATTGATGTATTAAAAGATAAGGCAGAAGGAGAAGCAATGGACTTAAACCATGGTGTTCCATATGCTTCTGGAAAAATGGATATAAAAGCTGGCGATTATGATGAATGTAAGGATGCTGATATTGTTGTAATTACAGCAGGGCTTAACCAAAAACCAGGTCAAACTAGACTTGAGCTTGCCTCAGCAAATGCAAAAATAATGAAGGAGATAACATTAAATGTGGTCAAATCTGGATTTAATGGAATATTTGTAATTGCATCTAACCCAGTTGATTTAATGTCTTATGTTGTTCAGAAGGTTTCAAAATTCCCTAAAAATAAAGTCATTGGCTCTGGAACAGTTTTAGATACTGCAAGATTACGTTATTTAATAGGAGAAAAGTTAGATGTTTCCAGCAAAAATATACATGCTTATATAATGGGAGAACATGGAGATTCTTCATTTGTTCCATGGTCACACAGCTATGTTGGGTGCAAAAAATTATTAGATATAATGAATGAAAGAGGAGAAAGCGAAAAGACTCTTGCTGACATTTATACAGAGGTGCAACAATCAGCATATGAGATAATTGAAAAAAAGAGAGCAACATATTATGGAATTGGAATGGGACTTGCTAAACTTGTAAAAACAATACTAAATAATGGAAAAGAAATATTAACTGTTTCTGCAAAACTGGGAGGAGAATATGGACATAATGAAATTTATATTGGTGTTCCTGCAATTATAGGAAACAACGGAGTTCAAGAAATTTTGAATTTACCATTAACAGAGGAGGAGCAAGCAAAATTCAACCATAGTTGCGAGGTTTTGGTAGGAATGAAGCAAGAAATTGATACTATTATAGAATAATTAATTATCGCAAAATTCATTTAGAATAAAGAAAATTGGTGCTTATAAACAGATAAATAAAGTATATTAGAAAAGCTTGTGTAGCATTTCTAATATACTTTTTTATAAATTTAAGAATTTAGTTCATTTTCAATATTCAATAATCTATTATACTTGGCTATTCTATCTGTACGGCATGGAGCTCCAGCTTTTATTTGCCCAGCATTTGTTGCAACTGCTATATCTGCAATAGTAGAATCTTCTGTTTCTCCTGAACGATGAGAAATTATTACATTATAGCCGTTAGATTTTGCAAGTTCTATAGTATCTAAAGTTTCAGTAAGAGTACCAATTTGGTTTGGTTTAATCAGTATACTGTTTGCAACTTTTTTATCAATACCTTTTTTTAATCTTGTACTATTGGTAACAAATAAATCATCTCCTACAAGTTGCACATTAGAACCAATTCTAGAGGTTAGTTCTTGCCAAGAATTCCAATCTTCTTCTGCAAGCCCATCTTCTATTGAAATGATTGGATAATTTATACACAAATCAACAATATAATCAATCATTTCAGATTTTGTCTTAAACTCACCTGTTTTCCAAAATAAATATCCGTCACTATTTGTCTTTTGAGCCTCATCAAACATTTCAGTAGCTGCAATATCAAGAGCTATTGCAACATCTGTCTTTGGTTTAAACCCAGAACTTTGTATTGCTTCAACTAGTAGATCCAGAGCTTCTTCATTACTTTTTAAATCTGGGGCGAATCCGCCTTCGTCACCAACCGCGGTAGATAACTTTTTAGACTTTAAAATCTTTTTTAAATTTTGATATACCTTAACGCCAATTTCCAGTTTGTCAGCAAAGTTCTTACCCTTTAATGGTACAATCATAAATTCCTGTATACTAACATTGTTATCGGAATGTTTTCCACCGTTTAGAATATTCATCATTGGAGTTGGCAATAAATAAGAATTTATACCACCTATATAATAATAAAGAGGTAGACCTAAAGAATTTGCAGCAGCCTTGCAACATGCAAGTGAAACACCTAATATTGCATTTGCTCCAAGGTTCGATTTATTAATGGTTCCATCCAATTTTATAAGAGCATTATCAATTTCTCTTTGATTATAAACATTCATATCTACTAAATTTTTTGAAATTTTTGTATTTACATTTTTAACAGCATTAAGAACACCTTTACCAGAGTACCTATCACTGTCTGAGTCACGTAATTCACAAGCTTCAAAACTACCGGTAGATGCTCCAGAAGGAACTATTGCCGTTCCTGAGAAACCACCTTCTGTCACAACCTCCACTTGAATAGTTGGAGTACCTCTAGAATCCAAAACTTCTAAAGCTGAAATATTCTTAATTCCTAAATAATCCTTCATAAAAATAAAATCCTTTCCATTATTAAATTTATTAACAGTATTTCCATATTTAGGTTATTTAATACTGTAATATTATTGAAAACGATTGAGTTCTATGGTATAACATTGTCAGATTATAATTGTGGAGGAAAATATGGAGAGAAAAGAAGCATTAGAATTATTGAAAAAATATAACAAAGAAGAATTTCATTTGCGTCACGCTTTTACTGTAGAAGGTGTGATGAGATATTATGCCAAGATGTTTGGTGAAGACGAAAATTATTGGGGAATAGTAGGACTACTGCATGATATAGACTATGAAATGTACCCAGATGAGCACTGCCATAAAGCAAGAGAAATATTAAAAGATGCAGGTGCAAATGATAACATGATTTACAGTATTTGTAGCCATGGATATGGTGGATGCTCAGAATTGGAACCAAAAAAACAAATGGAAAAGGTTCTATTTACGGTTGATGAATTAACTGGATTGATTTGGGCTGCTACAAAAATGAGACCATCTAAGAGTACGAAAGATATGGAGGTTTCGAGTGTGAAAAAGAAGTTCAAAGACAAAAAATTTGCAGCAGGCTGTTCAAGGGATGTAATAAAAAGGGGAGCAGACATGCTGGGATGGGATTTAGATAAGGTATTTGAAACTACCATATTGGCAATGAGAGAATGCGAAGATTTAGTAGAAAATGAAGTGGCAGAATTATAATGGTTAAGGTAAATTACGAAAAAAGATTAATGGACTGAGTGTTATAGCTTAAATAATATATAATAAAGAACCCAGTATTTTCTACTAGGTTCTTTGCTACTTGATAATACTCTACAGCTTCATATTTAAAGCAAAAACAGCCGTAAAAAATGAAGTCATATTGTTCATATTATTGCTAGATGGTTGGGATGGTGTGATTCGAACACACGCATATCGGAGTCAGAGTCCGAGGCCTTACCGCTTGGCGACATCCCATTTTTTAAATACAGGTACTATAATAGCACAGATCAAATAAAAAATCTAGTAGTAAATTAAAATTCGTGAAATAAAATTCATAAAAAATTCCTATTGCAATATTATTTAATTAAGTATATAATAAAAAACGAATTAGGAGATATAATTATATTTCCTTAACAACGCTTCTTTTTATAAGGAGAAAGTATTATGAAAAACATTTTAAAAACGTACAAGTCAGTTATTATACTTTTAGCTGCGATAATAATTGGCGCCATTGCGGGAATGGTATTAAAAGAAAAAGCAGCTGTCTTAAAACCCTTTGGGGACATCTTCTTAAATTTATTATTTATTGTAATTGTTCCACTTATAT
The DNA here is from genome assembly GCA_934130025.1 of uncultured Clostridia bacterium. GTDB lineage: Bacteria > Bacillota > Clostridia > TANB77 > CAG-508 > CAG-245. The sequence continues at coordinate 41,097 of CAKOXG010000006.1, read as the reverse complement.
TCTTGAGTATTACCTCATCAATTGCAAAAATTAAGCAACCTAAAAGACTTGGAAAAATCATGATTACTATTATCATGGTATTTGTTATGATGTCACTTATTTCTGTGTTAGTTGGTGTTGCAGTAACATATCCTGCAAAATTGGTTAATACAGAGGATGGTGCTCAAATTAGAGCAGCACTTGAAGAACAAAGTGGAAATCCTGACGAAGCAAAGGAAGAAAGTGATAATGAACCAACAATATTGGATAGAACAGTTAGTGCTCTTACAGTTACGGATTTTAACAAATTACTTTCAAAGGATAATATAATTGCAATTGTTGTATTTTCAATTTTATTTGGAATAGCAGTAAAAATGTCTGGTGAAAAAGGAGAGCCAATTGCAAAGGTGCTAGAATCAGGGTATGAAGTAATGCTTAAATTAGTTCAAATTATATCATATTATTCACCAATCGGGCTTGGATGCTATTTTGCGGTACTGGTTGGTACTTATGGAAGTGCAATAGCTGTAGGGTATGCAAAAACATTTGTGCTTTACACAATAGTAACGATAGTATTTTATTTTGTAATGTATTCACTATATGCTTTTATTGCAGGTGGAAAGAAAGGTGTAAAAGCTCTTTGGAAAAATATATTAACTCCAACGGCAGTTGCACTTGCAACATGTTCATCGGCTGCTGCAATACCTGCAAATACTGAGGCGGCAAAGAAAATAGGAGTTTCAGGAGATATTGCGGAAACAACAGTACCTTTAGGAACAAGTTTCCATAAGGATGGATCAATAATTGGTTCGGTATTTAAGATAATGTTTTTAGTTTGTTTATTTGGATCAGGTGCAAATTTATTGCAGGTAATTGGAGTTGCACTTGTGGCAAATTTACTAGTAACAGCAGTGCCAATAGGTGGTGGTACAATATCAGAAATGATGATAATTTCAATGATGGGATTTCCTGTTGCTTCATTACCTATATTAACAATGATTGCTACAATTATTGATGCACCAGCAACAGTTCTTAATTCTGTTGGGGATTCGGCTGCGTCAATGCTAGTCGCAAGGGTTGTTGATGGTAAAGATTGGATGGATAAAAAAGAATAGGAAGAAAAAATGGAACGAATAAACGAGGCTGATAAATTATTTGAAGCAAAAGTGTTAGACAAGATAAGAATTGCAAAAACAAAGAATCAAATTACGAATACTGATTTTTTAAGCTTGCATGAACAAAATATTAGTAAGAAAATTTTAAATATTGAAAAAGAAACAAATTTTTTGTTTTATTTGCCTTGTAGTGGCCTAGAAAAAGCTATGCTTATAGTATACCCTGAAAAATGTGGTAATATTTTTGAAAATAATCTATATAATTTTGAAAATATTATTTGTTTGATAAGAATAACTTTACCAAATGAATTAAAAGGTAGCTATAGCCATAAGGATTATTTAAGCCGGAATAATGAAATTAGGTATAAAAAGGGAAAAAATTGGAGACATATTGGTTTTTGAAGATGGGGCTGATATTGTGTGCTGCAATGAAATTTCAAAATATATTTTAAATAGTTTACCACAACTTAAAAGGTTTTCAAAATCTAAGATAGAAAAACTTAGTATAACAAATATAAGAAAACCAGAGATAAAAAAAGAACAAAAAAGAATTACAGTTTCCTCATTGAGGATAGATAATATTATTTCAGAAATTGTAAATTGTTCGAGAAATGAAAGCTCAAAAATCCTTGAAGATCAGAGAGTAATGGTTAATTACGAAGTTGAAACAAAAAATTCGAAAATTATAAAAGAAGACGACATTATTGTTATAAGAGGAAAGGGAAAATTTCGAATTTTTGAAATTTTAGGTGAAACTAAAAAAGGGAAAATAGCAATAAATGTAGAACATTATATATAGGGGAACGAAAGGAAAAAATATGAAAATTGTTGAACCATGGATTAAAGTAGAAAAAATTGACGGAATAAAGATTATGAAAAGAATTGAAAGAGCTTGTAGAACTTGTTACCGTTCAGAAGGAAATATAACAGAAGACAGTTATAAAAATCTATTAAAAAATTGTTTAAACAGGGGGCATGAATCTGTATTAGAACATGAGAAAATAACTGTAAGAGTTTATGGAGATATAGGAACTTATAAAGATTTAACAAGACATAGATTTGCAAGTTTTTCAATTGAATCAACAAGGTATTGTAGCTATGATAAGGATAAATATGGAAATGAAATTACTGTTATAAATCCATCATATATAGAAAGCAAGGAAATCTATGAGGCATGGAAAGATGGAATAGAAAACCTTGAAAAGGCTTATATGAACATGAAAAAATTGGGAGCAACTAACGATATGTGTAGGGAACTTCTTCCTCATTCTACAGGGGCAGAGTACACTATGACAGCTAACATAAGAGAATGGAAACATATATTAGAATTAAGGACAACTAAAAATGTGCATCCGGCAATAAGGCAGCTTCTTATACCTCTTTTATTATACTTTAAAGAACAAATGCCAGAAATATTTGGAGATATTAAATATGATGAAGAGTTTAATAAAAAATATTATGCAAAACTATTAGTAGAAGAGGATGTATAAATATGTATCAATTAATAGATGGAAAAGCTGTAGCAAAAACAATAAGAGAAGAATTAAGAAAAGAAACTGACTCTTTAAAAATGAATGGAATAATTCCAAGACTGGCGGTGATTCTTGTTGGAGATGATGCGGCATCAAAAATATATGTAAAAAACAAGAGTAAAGCATGTGAAGATGTTGGAATTGAATATGAAGAGGTAATTTTAGATGCTGATACTTCAATGAATGAAATTTTAAGAGTGATTGATGAGCTAAATGAAAGACAAGACATAAATGGAATTTTGTTACAAAGCCCAATTCCTAAAGGATTAGATATCCAATCTGCATTTGAAAGAATTAATTATAAAAAGGATGTGGATGGGTTCAATCCACTAAATGTTGGAAAACTAATGATTGGACAAGAGACATTTATTTCGTGTACTCCGTATGGAATACTAAAACTATTAGAATATTACAATATTCCAATAGAGGGAAAACATGCTGTGATTATAGGGAGAAGTAATATTGTAGGAAAACCATTAGCACAGTGCTTGCTTAAAGAAAATGCTACAGTAACAATATGTCATTCTAAAACTGCTAATTTGCCAGAAATAACCCAAAAGGCAGATATTCTAATAAGTGCTGTTGGAAAAATCAATTTGGTAACAGAAGATATGGTAAAGCAAGATGCCGTTGTTATTGATGTAGGAATGAACAGGGATAGTAATGGAAAATTAAAAGGTGATGTTGATTTTGATAATGTGAAAGAAAAAACATCATATATAACACCGGTTCCAGGGGGAGTAGGACCGATGACAATTGCAATGTTAATGAACAATGTAATAAAGGCTGCAAAAATGCATAATGAATAAAAACATTTTAATTTATATTGATATAATAAAAAAATAGGGATGAAAGTAAAAAAAAGCTACTTTTATTCCTGTTTTTCTATTTGCAGGCCTTATTGATAAAAAATAAAGAAGTAAATATTAAAAAGATTGGAGGAAAAAATGAATAAATATTTTGTTATAGATAAAGATAGCGGGTTTTATCCGATTTCGTTAAAGAACATTAATGAACCACCAGAAAAATTATATTGTTGCGGAGATGTTAAGTTACTAAACCACAATAAAATGCTTGCAATTATAGGATGTAGAAAGTATAGTGACTATGGAAGAAAGGTAGCAGAAAAATTTTCGTATGAAATAGCAAAAGCAGGAATATTAATAATTAGTGGAGGTGCAAGAGGAATTGATTCATTTGCTCATAAGGGAGCTATAAGAGCTAAAAAACCGACAATAGAGGTACTTGGCAATGGTTTGGATTATGTGTATCCACCAGAAAACAGGGAAATTGAAAAGCAAATAATTAATAATGGTGGGCTTATCATAACTGAATATCCTATGGGAACAAGGCCGAACAAGCAAACGTTCCCACGAAGAAATAGAATAATAAGTGGTTTATCAAAAGGTGTGTTAGTAGTAGAAGCAAAAGAAAAAAGTGGGTCTCTTATTACTGTTGAATTTGCTTTAGATCAAGGAAAAGACATTTATGCTATTCCAGGGAATATAAATTGTGAAAATTCAATAGGTACGAATGATTTAATAAAAGATGGGGCAAAAATTATAACAAATGTAAGCGATATATTAGAAGAATTTTAATAACCTCTAAATGTAGAAAACAGTAATAATAAAAATATTTTTCAAAAAGCTTTTACTTTTGCATAAATTTGTAATATAATAGTGAGGAAAATATACTAAAATCGAGGAGGAATTATCTAATGAGTAATTCTAAAAAGAGTAATAAAAAAGAAAGTAAGAAGGTAAATAAAAAAAATAATCAAGAAAATAAAAAAGGTTTTTGGAAAAGGCATAAAAAATTTGCAATATTCTTGAAGGTAGTAATTACACTATTTATATTGATGGCAATTGTAGCTGCTGGTGCAGTTGTTGCTATTTTATCTAGCGATAAATGGGATATATCAGAAAGAGATCTACAATTTACAAGTGAGGATACAATTATTTATGATAAAGACGGAAATGAAATTGCAAATGTATCTGGAGATGAAAAACGTAGGACAGTTTTACTTAGTGATGTACCACAATATTTAAAGGATGCGTATATATCAATAGAAGATGAGAGATTTTATTCTCATAATGGAGTGGATATAAAAAGAACAGTCGCATCAACAGTTAGATACATATTAAATAAAGGAAAATCATCTGCTGGTGGAGGAAGTACAATTACTCAACAGACTGTAAAAAACTTTATAAAAGATAAAGATAATTCAGGAATGGCAGGGGTTCAAAGAAAAATAAGAGAGATATCAAGAGCATATAAACTTGAGAAAATACTTTCAAAAGATCAAATACTTGAATTATATCTTAATTTAATATTCTTGGGCCAAGATGTATATGGAGTGGAACTAGGTGCCCAATACTATTTCAATAAACCGGTAAGTGATTTAGATTTGGCTGAATGTGCATTCCTTGCGGGTATTAATAATTCACCAAATAGCTATAATCCATTTAGTGAAACACCAAATACAGAGTTAATAGTAAAAAGAACGAAAACAGTTCTTTCTAAAATGAAGGAATTAGGCAAAATTAATGAAGAAGAATATAATGCTGCAAAAGAAGAAGTGGAAAATGGTTTGAAATTTGAAAAAGGTAATACTTCATCTGGTACTGCAATGTCATATCTTGCAAGAGCAGCCTTGAACCAAGTTATATCTCAATATATGGATGAAAAAGATGCAGACTATAATGTTGCTTGTGCTGCTATTTACGGTGGAGGATATAAGATATACACAACTCAAGATTCCACAATACAATCAGAAATGGAAGGTGTATACAGAAGTGGAGATCACATATTCTCCGGAGTAGAAAAGGATAGTAATGGAAATTTAATAAATAAGCATACACAATCAGCAATGGTAATAATTGATCACAAAACAGGAAAAGTAGTAGGCTGCATGGGTGGACTTGGAGATGATGTTGATTCAAATGGACAGAATAGAGCTACTCAATCTCGTAGACAGCCAGGTTCTGCAATAAAACCATTGGCAGCTATTGCTCCTGCACTAGAATCCGGAATAATTACTGCCGCAACTGTATATGATGAATCAAGAACTTCATTTGGAAGCTATACACCAAATCCTCACTCAGGTTATGGACTAGTAACTGTAAGAAAGGGAATCGAGTTTTCAGCAAACACAATGAGTGTTAAAATAATGGCTGAGGTAGGACCAAGTAACTCAGTAGCATTTTTGAAAAAATTAGGAATATCTACATTGGTAACTGCAAAGGAAAATGAGGAACATAATGATGAAAACTTATCACTAGTATTAGGAGGAGCAACTATAGGTATATCACCATTAGAAATGGCTGCTGCATATGCTACTATTGCAAATGACGGTGTATACATAACCCCTATATTCTATACAAAAGTTGAAGATAAAGATGGAACTACTATATTGGAGCCTAAGCAAGAAACAAGAAGAGTTTTATCTGAGGGAAATGCGTATATATTAAAGTCAATATTGACAGGACCTGTTACGGGAAGTGCAGGAACGGCATCTTCTTGTAGAATTTCTGGTCAAGATGTAGGTGGAAAAACAGGAACAACAACATCAAATAAAGATAGATGGTTCTGTGGATTTACTAATTATTATACTGCTGCTACATGGTATGGATTTGACCAACCAGAAAACCTATATACTGCCGGAGCAAATTCAACTAATAGAGCATGTAGATTGTGGGCATCTGTAATGAAAAAAGTTCATAGTGATTTACCAAGCTCAACTTTCAAAAAGCCAAGTAATATAGTAACTGCTAAAGTATGTATGGATTCGGGAAAACAAGCAACTGATAGCTGTGCAAGAACGTATACAGAATATTTTGTGAAAGGAACCATACCAGATTATTGTGATGGACATACAAAGTTAAAAATATGTACAGAAACAGGAAAAATTGCAACTGAAAATTGTCCTGATGTTGAAGAAAAAACGTATATTAAAAAGCCTGAAAAAGAAGATACAACATTGTGGAAAACAAATGACGGAGATAAATATGATGTTCCTACAGAGACATGTAATGTTCACACTAAAAAAGTAATAAAAATGCCTAATATTGTTGGAAAGACAAAAGATGAGGCAAGTAAAATATTAAAAGATTTAGGATTAAAAGTTACTATTGAAACAGAAGCTTCAAGTAAAAAAGAAGGAACAGTAATTGAGCAAAGCAAAAAAGAGAACGCAGAATTAACAGCGGGGGATACTATCACAATAACGGTTAGTGCTGGAAAGAAAACTGATACAAATGATGAAAAGAAAAATAACGAAACAACAAACAATACAGTAACAAATACAACTAACACAATTGTTAGTAAAGAATAATGTGAAAGGATATTTTAGATGGAAATCGATTTATATAATACATTAACAAGAAAAAAGGATGAATTTCATCCAATAGATAAAGATACTGTTAGAATGTATAGTTGTGGGCCTACGGTCTACAGCTATGCTCACATTGGAAATTTTAGAGCATATATAATGATGGATACATTAAGGAGAGTTTTGAAATATAATGGTTACAAGCTTAAACATGTAATGAATATTACAGATGTGGGGCATCTGGAGTCTGATGCAGATGAAGGCGAAGACAAAATGGAAAAAGCTGCAAGGAAAGAAAAAAAAGATCCTTACGAAATTGCAAATTTCTATACACAAGTTTTTCTAAATGATATGGAAAAGTTAAATATTGATAAACCTGAAATAATAACTAAAGCTACAGAAAATATAAATCAAATGATAGAATATGTTAAGGAAATTCTTAAAAATGGGTATGCCTATGAAACAAGTAAGGGAATATACTTTGATATATCAAAACTTGATAAATACCCAGTATTATCAAATAGAAAATTAGATGAACAAATTGCTGGAGCAAGAGTTGATGTTGATCCTGAAAAAAGAAATCCCTATGATTTTGCATTATGGATAAAGGCACCAGAAAATCATATAATGAAATGGGAGAGCCCATGGGGGTTATCTTATCCAGGTTGGCATTTGGAATGCTCAACTATGGGAAGAAGGTTCTTAGGAGAGGAATTTGATATTCATACTGGTGGTGTTGACCATATTCCGACACATCATGAAAATGAAATTGCACAGTCAAAAGGTGCAACAGGAAAAATTCCCGCCAGATATTGGGTACATTGCGAGTTTCTACAAGTAGATGGAGGCAAAATGTCAAAAAGCCTAGGAAATACTTACACAATATCGCAATTACAAGAAAAGGGAATATTGCCACTAAGTTTTAAAATGTTTTGTTATACAGCCAATTATAGAACAAAACTAAATTTCACCTTTGAAGGAGCTTTTGCTGCACAGAAGGCGTTAGAGAGATTGTATGACAGCTATTTAAAAAATCTTAATGGAAGTGATGAAATAACAGAAGAAGAAATAGAGAGGTATAAAGAAAAATTTTTGAATAATATAAATGATGATATGAATATGCCTGCTGCAATGGGAGTAGTTTGGGAGGCAGCGAGAAATCAAAGAAAATCACCTAAACTTGCAGAATTACTATTGAAATTTGATGAAGTACTTGGATTAGATATAAAAAATGCCAATAAATATTTGCAAGAACTAAAAGATATGCAAAATAATATTGAAATACCAGAAGAGGTAAAAAAATTGGTAGAAGAAAGAAAAACTGCAAGACAAGAAAAAGATTGGGAAAAATCAGATACAATACGTAATAAAATTGAAAATTTGGGATACAGCATAAAAGACACGAAAGATGGAATAATAGTAGAAAAATTATAGATAGATTATAGACAAATAAGAACTAATTATAAAAGGAGAATCAAAATGTCTGAAGATGAAAATAAAATAAAAGCGAAGAATAAAAGAGGATTTTTTAGAAATGTGTTAAAAAGTATAAAGGATTTTGATAAATATGAAGATTTTGGACTTGAAGGATTTGGGAGAACAGCATTATATTTAATAGAAATAATAGCAATTTTAGTAGTTATTCTTGCTGGAACTTCAACATATCGATTCTCTAAAACCATGAATGATGTTAAAAATTATTATGAAGAGAATATAAAAGTTTTATCTTATAATGATGGTATATTAGATGTAAATGATGGCGAAAAAATAGAAATTAATAATAGTGAAAATATAATAACGTCAATTATTATAGATACATCTGATTTGTCAGAGGAAAAAATAGAAGAATATAAAGAAAAAATTAAGTCTTGCAATAATGGTATTGTTGTATTAAAGGATAAGGTTCTTCTTAAAAATCAGATGTTATCTGCCGTCACAGAAACTACTTATACAGATTTATTCTCAAAATACTCAATTGAATCATTAAGTAAGGAACAAGTACTTGATTATTATAATCAAAGTAAATCAACAATATATTCTTCGGTGTTTGCAACGGTATTTATAAGCATGTTTGCAGTTTATCTTACTAGTGCTATAGTAGATGCTCTTGTGATTACAATATTAGGATATTTAGTTGCAAGAATTATGGGAATGAATATAAGATTTGGTGCAATGTTTAGCATGGGAGTACATGCTCTTACTCTTTCTATAATATTAAATATGGTTTATATTATATTTAATGGAATTACTGGTTACACAGTAAAATATTTTCAATTCATGTATAATGCAGTTGCCTATATTTATATAATAACAGCAGTATTAATAATAAGAAGTGATTATATAAAGAAAAAAGGAGAAATTCAAAAAATAAAGACTGAACAAGAAAAAGTCAGAGAAGAGCTTGAAATGAAAGAAAGAGAACGTGAAGATGCGGAAAACGACAGAAAAAATAAAGAGGAAAGAAAAAAACAACAGGATAAGGAAAATAATCATGGGAATGATCAAGAAAGTAAACCACAAGGTAGTAATGCTTAAAAATAGTAATGCTTGGATGCTTGGATGCCCGGATGTTTACGTTTGCATACTTTATATAGAATATAAATTGTGAGGAGAGAATTTGAGTGAATAAAGATAAAGACAAAAATAAAGAAAAAAAGAAAAAAATATTGTTATGTGGAATCATTGTTGTATTAATAATACTATTAGCAACTTTAATAGGAATTTTCGTAATCCGTGATAATAAAGATGAAGATAAATTAAAAGAAGATGAAATTGGCTATACTGATTTGATAAAACAAATTGATTCTGGCAATGTAGAAAAAGTTAAGATGACTGTAGGAAGCACTTCTATAAAGGTAACTTTGAAAGGAGAAGAAAAACCTAAAAGTTGTATAGTTCCTAATACTCAGGCATTTATAGAGCTTATCCAGGAAAAGGTACAGGATGGGAATGAGATAAATTTAATTCAAGAAAAAGCCAATGTATTTTTAAATATTATGAGCGGGATTTTCTCATTTTTACCAACAATTTTAATGGCTGTGTTGTTTATACTTGTAATTCAAATGCAGGGATTAGGTGATAAAGGCAAAGTTTATGATGCTGAAGAGCAAAATGTGAAAACAACATTTGATGATGTTGCAGGTCTTGATGAAGAAAAACAGGAAATGATGGAGATTGTTAATTTCTTAAAAAATCCAGATGAATTTTATAAAATGGGAGCAAAAATACCTAGGGGAGTATTGCTATGTGGAGAGCCTGGTACCGGTAAAACACTAATTGCAAGAGCTATTGCGGGAGAGGCAGATGTTCCTTTTATTACAATGAATGGCTCTGAATTTACTGAGATGTTTGCAGGATTGGGAGCATCAAGGGTAAGAAAGTTATTTGAAAAAGCCAAGAAGATGTCTCCATCAATAATATTTATTGATGAAATTGATGCTATAGGATCAAAAAGAACCGATGGTGGAACTGCGGCTGATAATGATAATAATCAAACATTGAATCAATTGTTAGTTGAAATGGATGGCTTTGACTCAGAGCATACAGTTATTTTACTTGCAGCTACAAACAGGCCTGAGATGCTTGACAGTGCATTATTAAGGCCAGGAAGATTTGACAGGAGAATCAATATTACTCTGCCTGATATGAATGGCAGAGAAGCAATTCTAAAAATCCATGCGAAAGATAAAAAATTAGCTGATAATGTAGACTTGAAAGCAATAGCTGGAGACACAGCAGGTTTTACAGGGGCAGAACTTGAGAATATACTTAATGAAGCAGCAATTATTGCTACAATAAATAAGGAAGATTCAATTACTAATAAAGATATAAATGATGCTCTTAAGAAGGTTACTGTTGGAGTTGAAAAGCATAGTAGAATAATGTCCGAAAAAGACAAAAAACTTACAGCATACCATGAAGCTGGACACGCAATAGTAAGTAGATTTTTGGAATCACAAAAAGAAATAAAGGAAGTGTCTATAATTCCAAGGGGAATAGCTGGGGGATATACAATGTATAAAACCAATGAGGATAAATATTATGTATCTAAAACAGAGATGTTGGAAAAGCTAATAGCACTTTTAGGAGGAAGAGCTGCAGAAAAACTTATATTAAGTGATATATCAACAGGGGCATGTAATGATCTAGAAGTTGCAACTGAAATAGCAAAGAACATGGTGACAATTTACGGAATGAGTGATAGAATTGGACCAATTAGTATTAATATAGAAAAAAAACCATATCAAATGCAAATATTTGGAGACGGAATAGAAAATGCAGTAGGACAAGAAGTAAAGAATCTTATAGATAATGCTTATAGCAAAGCACAAGCTTTACTAATAGAACATCAAGATAAATTACATGAACTAGCAGCAATGCTAATTGAAAAAGAAGTGATTTCTGAAGAAGAATTTAATAGTTTATTCAAATAAGGACAACATAAAAAGTCTCTACAATATCAATAAAATTACAAAACATTATAGAGACTTTTTACTAACTATAAGAAAGTGTATCCAGATTTCAGTGTTGAATTAATATCAACATTAAAGATACTATCTTCATACGAATTTAACCAATTATATTTATTCCAATCTTGCAATGTAAGGAAATATTTTACTGCATGTTTGCCGAAACCATCTATATCAGCTTTATATTGCTTTGAAGTTTTATACAAATATGCAGATATTTGTTTTGATAGATACTTGTTACAAGTTTCTTCTATGAGTTTTGTATTCTCTTTTGTGTAATAACTTGATTCTTTTAAACTTGATTGCTCTGTTGTAGATATAATTTGAATCTCTAGATGTATCTTAGTAGAAATATAAGGAGATCCATTTACAATATTTACATTATTCTGAGTATTCCTTGCAAGTTTCACATTTATATCTAAATTTTCCGAATCACCAAGTGGGTTAGGAATCTTAATATTACATGATTTTAGACTATTACTAACGATTAGGTGATAGATTGTTTCTATACCGGTTAATTCACCTACTAGGCTATCTTCTTTAAATACTGCAAGTCCCATATTTTCAATATTGGCTTTTGAAGTTATTGGAGTTTCTCCTGCTTTGTAATTGCTATCTTTATTTACAGTTTGGTTAGAATCTTTTGCGTTTTCATTATCTTGAAAATTTCTTGAAGAACTTATTTTATCGTCATTAGTGGTAGTAGTGCTTGTATCGTTATTTTCGTTTGAATTTTCATCATTATTATTGTTAGTACTATTATTGCCGTTGCTACCATTAGAGCTATTACTATTTTGGTTTGAACCATATTTACCAGAGTTTACGCCTCCTAGAATTGCAACTGGCTCTTTAAAGGTATCGACATAGTCCGAAAAAAATTTTATTAAAGTTACATTTTGTGTAAATCCTGTATATTCACTAGAATTTACGGCTATTTCATAATACTTTGAGGCTAAATCTTCCAACACTTGTTCAGAGGATTCTAAGAATTCGCTAGCAGTGCTGTTACTAATTATTACATTAGCATGAGCACTCATTTCTACATCATTTAGTAAAGTGTATATATATTCGGAGATTCCAGTAGAAGCCAGGTCTTTTGAGATTACAAGAACTTTACAATGTGATAAATTTGTTCTTCTACTAATATAACTGTTAAAAAGGTCTAATCCACCTTTTATAGAAGAGCATTCTACCGAGTCTATAATATTTTCTGCTGCTCCCTCTGAAGAGCCTCCTGAACCGCACTTTCGGTTTTGATAGTTGGATGCTTAGTTTTAATTTGTCGTTTTGACCAACATCTAGGCCTAAAGCAACTATATATGCAAGGTTATCTATATTACGAGTGCTAAAAACACCGGACAAAGAAAAGAATACGACAACTATAGCTATAATTATTATAGAAATATGTTTTAAGTGTGGTACGAATGAATTTTCCATCTAGATTCCTCCTAACTAACATTTTATAAAATCTTATGTGTCATAATTGCTATTTTTATTGGTTTTATGTTTTAAATTAGCTATTAGCAATATGAAAGGAAAAATTAGAAATATTATTGGAATTGATATATATTTTGATAGGAAAGTGCCGATGTCGCGAGTTTGCATTAAGCTTTTTGGAAGTATGGCTGCTAAAAATAATGCAGCACAATACAGCCAGGCAAATGGCTTGGAATTATTTACACTCGTAAGTTTCTTTAATATTTGTGAAGACAACATACATCCAATATTTATATAACTCATAAATGAAAGAATCCATGTAAATACAAATATTGATTCTGGGTGTTGCAAATATTTTCCAAATTCATTGTTTGACAGCAACATGTAAAGAGGTGATACTTTTTCTATAACTGTGCTAAATGAAAAGGATAATAGGCTAGAAGCTGTTGCTAATACTAGTAGTATACATGATATAATAGTTGCAATTATGCTGGCTTTTTTATAATTTTGATGATTGTCCATCATGCTCGGAACAAGATACAATATAGATAGTCCATTAAATGCAAAAATATTTGATATTCCCGAAACAAATGTCTTGTATGAACCATAACCAAGTAGTGGGAGAGCTCTTTGAATTGTGATATTAGGAATAACTGAAATGAATGAAACCAATAGACTAACTACCATTAATGAACTAATAATAACGTTTGTCTTAATAATACTATCTCCACTTAAAGTGTTTGAAATTATTCCAACTATGACGAAAAAAGCAAGTATAAATATGATTGGTGTATCTGAGTAGTAAATGATGTGTAATATATCCACAAAGTCACGCAGTAAATTGGATGATACTAAAACAATTTGTGTGACTATTACAAGACCAACAATATTTCTTAACACCTTGCCACCGAGAAATTCGGAAACATCAACAATATCACAGTTTGGAAACTTTTGAAAAAGCTTAACAATAAAAAGTGTAAAGATTATGGCAATAATGCAAATATAAATCATGTTAAGAATTGAAGAAGAGCCATATGGCATGAGAATCGATTGAGGAATATTTACAGAGAGCCTGTTTATTGTTATTATAAAAATTAATGGAATTGCTTGTGCTATGCTTATTTTATTAAGTGTCATAAAAAATCAAACTCCTTTATTAAAAATTATTTAATACTTCCATTTCATACTAATTTTGTTCTGCATTTTTGGCCTTTTAGTTTTTAAAAATTTTGCTCTTTCTTCACGTTTGTAAGGAGATGGTAATATTACTCCGTTATTACTGCTTTTTTTATTAAATACATTTGTTTGTAAATATGGAACTCCAAAGGATTTTAAACTACACAATATTAATATATGAACACATATACCAGCTGCTATACCGACGAAACCAGCAGAAGCAGCAAGAATAATGTAAATGAATCGCATTACTCTAAAGTGAAAGCTCAATGAAAAGTCAGGAATTGCAAATGAACATATAGCTGTAAGAGAAACGATTATGATCAAAATTGGACTCACAATGCTAGCTTCCACAGCTGCTTGACCTAAGATTAAGGCTCCAACGATTCCAATTGTTTGCCCTACTGGAGAGGGAACACGTATGCTCGCTTCACGTATAAGTTCAAATGCAAATTCCATTACAATAATTTCAAAGACTATAGGGAATGGAACGGTTTCTCTTGTTGCTACAATGGCATAGAGTAATTCAGTAGGAATTAATTCCTGATGAAAATTTGTAATTGCAATATATAGGCTTGGAAGTAACAATGAAATTACCAATGCTACAACTCTAAGGCATCTTATGAAATTTGAATATGGAGTTTTTACGTTAAGGTCCTCTGGGGAAGCAAGAAAATCGGCAAAAATTGCAGGAGCAATTAATACATAAGGACTTCCATTTACTATTATAGCAATTCTACCTTCAAAAATTAAATTGGCAGTTCTATCAGGTCTTTCTGTTGAAATTAGTTGAGGAAGACTAGAATTGGTGTTATCTTCTATGAGCTGTTCAAGTTGCCCTGAAGATGTTAGGTAATCAATATCAATGTTATTAATTCTATACTTTACTTCTGCAATTAAATCAGTATTTGCAACATTTTTTAGATAACATATAGAGCATTTTGTTTTACTTAAGTTTCCAACAGAAACTGATTCGATAATAAGATTTTCATTATTAACATATCTTCTAATAAGAGAGGTATTTGTGCGAAGGCTCTCGGTAAATCCCACCTGAGCACCACGTATAACCATCTCATTATTGGGATTATCTAATCCACGTTGTTTAAATCCTTTTACCTCTATGTCAAATGCTATATTAATAGTATCTATAAATAAAGCACAATTACCAGAGTTCACGCCATCTACAATTTCATCGAATGAAGTATACTTAGAAACTGCATTTTGAGGTAATAAACAGTCCGAAACATATTCTACAACGTCAAATTTTTTGATTTTTCTAACAGTTATATTATTCGTTTTTGCTTCTGAGATAACTCTATTTTGATTTCCATCAAAAGTATTTGCTGAATTTCTTAGTATTAATGGCTTTAATATATAATTATTCATAATATCTTGGTCAACCATACCATCTATATAAACTAAAAAAGATTTATACTGTTTCCCTCTGGCATTTAGTATGAATTCCCTTATGGTAATATCGGAATTAATCATACTGTTGAATCGAACTTTTATATATTCTAAATTAACATCAATAACAGGGAAAACTTTATCATTTTTTGTACATAATGCTTTTGTAACTTCATTATCAAGATTTAAGGACTCGTTAGATGCAGTGTAGTTAGAATTTTTTTGGTTAATAATTGGATTAGTTGTATCAGATAATGAAAAATTGTAAGATGTATCCTCATAAAACAAATCATGAAAGAAGTTATAAACTTTATTTATAAGACTTGTGGAATTGAGATGTTTTTGTTTACTATTTGATTTTTTCAAAATATTCCTCCAAAAATAATTTACATATAGTTTTTACTAAAATAACAAAAATATGTAAAAAACAGAATTTATTTTTTGGAATAATTTTGTAGCTTTCTAATATATATTAAATAAAGTTATTGTACAAACACAATTAATATAATAATAACTATAGAAAGTTAAGGAGGGAAATATATTCATGGAAGATAATAGATTATATCAAGACATAGCTCAAAGAACTGATGGAGATATTTATGTTGGTATAGTTGGACCTGTAAGAACTGGAAAATCTACATTTATAAAACGATTTATGGATTTATTGGTAATTCCAAACATAGATAATGAATATAAAAAAGAAAGAGCTAAAGATGAATTGCCACAAAGTGCTGGTGGAAGAACTATTATGACTACAGAACCAAAATTTGTTCCGAATGAAGCGGTACGGAATAACTGTTGGCGAAAATATAAAACTAAATGTAAGATTAGTGGATTGTGTAGGATATTTAGTAAATAATGCTATAGGTTATCTTGAAAATGATATGCCAAGAATGGTAAAAACACCATGGAATACAGAAGAAATTCCATTTGAAGAAGCTGCTGAAATAGGAACTAAAAAAGTAATAAGGGAACATTCTACGATTGGTATTCTTGTTACGACAGATGGATCTATTACAGATATTCCAAGAGAAGACTATATAGAGCCTGAGGAAAGAGTTGTAAAGGAGCTAAAAGAACTAAATAAACCTTTTGTAATAGTATTAAATTCTAGTGAACCTAATTCAGATTACACAAGAGCTCTTGCTCAAAAGCTGGAAGAAAAATATGAAGCGTCAGTTATTGCAACAGATTGTGATAATTTAAGTAAAGAAAAAGTAGATGAAATATTTGGTAAAATATTATATGAATTTCCGATAGAAAGAATAAATATAAACTTTCCGAGATGGGTTGAAGGCTTGCCAGAAGACCATTGGTTAAAACAGGAATTGTATGATGAACTGAAAATGGCATTTAAGGATATAAAAATATTGAAGCAAATTGATAGTAGAATAACAAATTTACAAAATACGGATGTAATATCAAGTAGTTTAATTAACGAAATTCGACTTGGAAGCGGAAGTATAACAATAACAGTAAATTTATTAGATGATCTGTTTTACAAAGTGTTGACCGAGATTTCAGGAGTTAATATTTCAAATGAAGGAGAACTATTTTCTAGTATGATTTCATTTGCAAATATTAAAAAGGAATATGATAAAGTTGCAAGTGCATTACAGGAAGTAAATACAAAAGGATATGGAATTGTGAGTCCAACAATAGATGAACTAATTCTTGAAGAACCTGAAATGGTAAAACAAGGTTCTAGGTATGGAGTAAAATTAAGAGCAAAAGCACCTTCTATACATATGATAAGAGCTGATATTGAAACAGAAGTTTCGCCAATTGTAGGAAGTGAAAAACAATCGCAAGAATTAGTAGAGTCGCTATTATCCGAATTTGAAAGTGATCCGAAAAAAATATGGGAATCTAATATATTTGGAAAGAGCTTGCATGAGCTAGTAAATGAAGGACTACAAACTAAGCTTATGAAAATGCCAGTGGATGCACAGGATAAATTGCAAGAGACATTAGAAAGAATAATAAATGAGGGAAGCGGAGGACTTATTTGCATAATATTATAGTGTGAGCAAGAGGAATTCCCTCTTGCTATTTAATAATTTTTATGCCGTGTACTGTTACATGGTAATATTTTTTATACAAAAAGCACATGAAACACTAGTGTTTTTTGTAAATAAATATTGAATAGATAAAGTAATTGTGGTAATATAAACACGAATAAAAAATAATATAATAAAATAATAGCAAGAGAGGAAAGTGAACAATATGTCAAAGGCAATAATTGAAGAGGCTAAAGAAATATTAAGGAAAAATAATCAAAAAGATATTCTCTTTATGTTAGAAAAAATGGATGACGAAAAAAAAGAAGAAATATCTAATCAAATTGTAAATTTAGATTTTGAACAATTAAATAAACTATATAAAGAAACAAAAGAAAAACCTGAGATATTAGAGAAAAAAATAGAACACATACACTATAGTGATAAATATAAATTGCCAAAAGATAGGCTTGAAGAATATTTAATAATAGGAGAAAATGTTATAAAAAATGGTAAATATGCTGTTGTAACAATGGCTGGTGGACAGGGAACAAGGCTTGGACATAAAGGACCAAAAGGAACTTATCAACTTAAGATAGAAAATGGGCCAAAGTACTTATTCCAAATTCTCGCTGAAAATCTTGAAAGTGCAAATAAAAAATATAATGTTATAATTCCTTGGTATATAATGACTAGTACAGAAAATGAAAAGGATACAATTGATTTTTTTGAAACGCATAATTATTTTGGATATGATAAAAACAATGTTAAGTTCTTTGTTCAAGGAAATTTACCTTTGATGTTATTTAATGGAAGTCTTGTGCTAGATAAAGAATATAGAATAAAAGAAGCGGCAGATGGAAATGGATGTATTTACAAGTCAATGAGAGAAGCCAAAATACTTGATGATATGAAAAACAAAAATATTGAATGGGTGTTTATAGGGCCTGTTGATAATGCACTTTTAAACATGGTTGATCCAGTATTAATTGGTTTAACCATATCAGAAAAACATCAGGTTGCGTCTAAATCAATATCAAAAAATAATCCACATGAAAAAGTAGGTGTATTTTGTAAAGCAAATGGAAAACCATCTGTTATTGAATACAGTGAACTTCCCGAAGAAATGGCGGAAGAAAGGGATAAAAACGGAGAATTATTATATGGTGAAGCTCATATAATGTGTAATCTATTTAGTATGGAAGCACTTGAAAAAATATCACAAATAGAATTACCATATCATGTTGCATGTAAAAAGTCTCCATATATTGATGTAAACGGACATTACATAGAACCAATAGAGCCAAATGCTTATAAATTTGAAGCATTTATATTTGATGCCTTTAATTATTTTGAAGATATGTCTATTCTTAGGGGAAAAAGAGAAGAGGATTTTGCTCCTATAAAAAATAAAGAGGGAAATGATAGCCCAGAAACTGCAAAAAAGTTATATGATAGTTTTTGGAACGAAAAAAATAGGAATAAGTAACTTTTAAGAATTTTGGAGTCTTGAGAAAGGGATAATTGTAATTATGGAAGAATGTTTGATAAATAATTTATATAGTCTAGATGAAACGATAGCAAAGGACTTGCTAATTAAGTATAAATATCCATGGGAAGTTTTGCCTGAAATAGAAAAATTTATAATAGAGTTAGGCAAAAAACTGCCAAAAGATGAATTTGAAGAAATAAAAGAAAACGTATGGGTACATAAAACTGCAAAAATATATGAGTCAGCATATATTCAAGGACCAACAATAATATGTAAAGACGCCGAAGTTAGGCATTGTGCTTTTATTAGAGGCAAGGCTATTGTTGGGGAGAACTCTGTTGTTGGAAACTCCACGGAATTAAAGAATGTAATTTTATTTAATAAAGTACAAGTGCCACATTACAATTATGTTGGTGATTCTATTTTAGGGTATAAAGCTCATATGGGAGCTGGCTCAATTACTTCTAATGTTAAATCTGATAAAAAATTGGTTATTATAAAAAATGAAAACCATAAAATTGAAACTGGATTAAAAAAAGTGGGGGCTATGATTGGAGACAATGTTGAAATAGGATGTGGCTCAGTATTAAACCCAGGAACAATAATAGGAAAGGAAACTAATATATATCCACTTTCTTCTGTGAGGGGAGTAATACCATCAAACAGCATATATAAAAATAAGAATGAGATAATTGAAAAAGAGTAATATAATAGCAAAAAGGAGATTTTCCTTTTTGCTATTATTGCTCTGGAACAAAGTAGTCTACAACACCATAAATTAAAGCTCCTATTATTGCTGCAATCCAAGATATAGAATAACCTGCTACGAAATATTGGGTAATATATAAAACAATAGTGGCTAATACAAAACCGATGAATCCTTTACCAAATGTACTTGCATGAAGACCTGTAAACCTTGCTATTAAATAATCTATAACTGTAAGGACAACAGCTGCCAGAGCTAAAGCCCATACGTTACTAATTGTGAAACCAGGAGTAAAAAATGCGGTAATTGCCAAGATCACTGCAGATGTTATAAACCTTAAAACTACTCCTGCAAAAGAATTTTGATGAGTTGAACTTTGAGCATTTATATTACTATTTTCCATATGAAAGCCTCCTAATAATTATTTTAATTTATTATTTCCTTAAAAATAAAATTTATACAGAAATAAAATGAATAAAAACTAGCAAAAATTGAAAAAATAAAGAAAAAACGAAAAGGAAGATATATGTTAGCTACTTTTTTTAGATCAATAATTATATATGTAATTGTTTTAGTTGTAATGAGATTAATGGGAAAGAGAGAAATAGGCCAAATGCAGCCATTTGAGCTTGCTATTTCAATAATGATTGCAGATTTGGCAACTATTCCTATGGCTGATATAGGAATTCCTATATCAAATGGAATAATTCCAATTTTAGGGTTGTTGGTGATGCACTTAATTATATCTGTTATTAATTTAAAAAGCAGTAAAATAAGAGAATTGATATGCGGAAAGCCAACAATACTAATATACAGGGGGAAAATTGATGAAGAAAAAATGAAAAAGGAAAGACTTACATTAAATGAGCTTGAAGAGAAGCTAAGAAGCAATAATGTGATGAACCTTGGGGATGTAGAATATGCAGTATTAGAAACAAGTGGAGATATTTCAGTTATTCAAAAACCAAATAAAAGAAATACAACGCCAGAAGATTTTAATATAATGCCTGATTATGAGGGAATTCCATACAATCTTGTGATTGACGGGAAAGTTATGAATGATAATTTAAAGCGCATAGGAAAAAACTATGAATGGTTAAAAAAACAAACTAAAAAATTTAACATTATGCCTGAGGAAGCACTCATTGTAACTATAAATGGTAAAGGGGACATATTTTGCCAAAAGAAAGAGACAAGAAAACATAAGAATAACGAAGATGGTAATATTTAAATTAAGGATGGTTCTCATATGCAGAAAGAAATTTTAATTGTTGTGATAATTGTAGTAGCTATAATAACATTAAATTATATAACCACATCATACACAAGGAATGGCTTTGAACAGGTTAATTCAAAGCTGGATGCTATAAAAAATATTGGAAATGAATTATTAAATGAAGAAAAAGAGGAAAATATAACTCTAATATCAGAAAGAATAAAAGATTTGGAAGACGAATGGAAAATTATAAACAAGAAAACATCATTTTATTTAGAACATGATGAATTAGAAAAAGTAAATTCATCTATGGTTAAATTTAAGAGCTTTTTTGAATTAGGAGAATATAGCGAAGCTATTCCAGAATTAGAAAATTGCAAATATATTTTAAGGCATATAAAAGATAAAGAATCGCTAAACCCAATTAATCTATTTTAAAAAATGTTACTAGATAATGATTTTATCTAGTAACAAAAATAATGATAAATAAAAAATTAAAATATTCTAAATAGTAAACTTGCTAAAAATATGTAAGCATATCTAAATGCTCTTTTTTGAGGAAGGATATGTTCGTAGTGATCATAACATGATTTTAAAGCACTTAATTTATCGGCAAATGTAATTATATAGCTTTCTGTATATTTTGGAAAATGAAAAAATGTAACGGGCCACATATGCTTTAAAATAATGTCTTTCTCTTTTTTGTTTAAATATGTAATTTTTGTAGCATTTTCTAATGCAATTTTAGGATGAATAAAAGCATGAAAATGCTCTAAATTAAGCTTTTTTTTAGAGTTCCTCCAATCATACAAAAATAAATCGTGAAGCATGCCTGCACGTGCAGCAGATACATAATCCAAACCTAATTTTTTACATATTAAATAAGACCAATATGCTACTTCCAGGCAATGGTCAAAACATGAAGAATTGAAATGTTGCCTATAGTTTTTCATTTGTTGAACTGTTTCGTTATTTATTAAATCTTTTATTATATTTATAAATTCTTTTCTATTATTGTAAGCCTTTAAAGAATTCTCTTTCATTTGCATTTTTATAAATTACCTCTAATCAAAATCTAAATATATTATAACATATGCAATTTGATTAATAAATATAAAATAATAATTTTATAAAAAATGTTGTATGTTAAACTAAATGGCTTGTGTTGAAAAAAAGAAGTTCTATTGATATAATGAAACAAATAAAGATAGAGGTGCATGGTTATGATAGACATAAAGCAAAGTGTTCAGTACATAAAAGGAGTGGGACCAAGTAGGGCAAAATTGCTTAATTTGTTGGGAATTTTCACAATTGAAGATTTAATAAATTATTATCCAAGAACTTATGAAGATAGAACAAAAGTAACAAAAATTGCAGAATTAGAGGAAGACCAGTATGCTTTGATTGAGGGGGTAGCTGTTTCTGGAGCGTCTACTTTTAGAATGAAAAGAAATATGACGCTAACAAAATTGATTGTGGAAGATGATACAGGAAGAGCATTAATTACATGGTTTAACCAAGATTATGTAAAAACTAAACTGCATGCAAAAGAAAAATATAAATTCTTTGGCAAAGTTCAGAAAAAAGCTGGTGTTATTGAAATGAATTCACCAGTATTTGATGGGGAAGATGAGAATAAAAATACAGGGAAAATAGTGCCAGTTTATCCAACTACAAAAGGGCTGAACCAGGCTAGTATAAGGCAGGCGATAGAAAATGCACTTTTACTTATTGGCAGGCAAATAAATGAAACTTTGCCAGATTATATATTAAATGAATATAGACTGATGGATTCATACAATGCAATAAATCAAATTCATTTTCCAGATAATATGGAAAAATTTACATTAGCCAGAAAAAGACTAGTATTTGAAGAATTATTAACATTTCAGCTTGCATTACTCAGCTTAAAAAATCAGTATGATAACGAAATAAGGGGAATAAAATATAGCAAAAATGTACATATGTCAGATATTATAAATGATTTACCATTTAGACTCACAAAAGCTCAATTAAAGGTTTTAGAGGAAATTGATAATGATATGGAATCTGAAAAACCGATGAACAGATTACTACAAGGAGATGTTGGTTCTGGAAAAACTGTAGTAGCAATGATTGCAGCATATAAGGCTGTTAAGAGTGGATACCAGGCAGCGATAATGGCTCCTACAACAATACTAGCTGAGCAGCATTTAGAAAATTTTGAAAAAATTCTAAAAAAACATAACATTAAATGTGAATTACTAATAAGTAGCTTAACTAAAAAACAGAAGAGTGAAGTTTTAGCTAGATTAAAAAATGGAGAGATAGACATAATAATTGGAACTCATGCGTTACTACAAGAGAATGTAGAATTTAATAAATTAGGGCTTGTTGTAACAGATGAGCAACATAGATTTGGAGTTAAGCAAAGAAGCATAATTGCGGGAAAAGGTAATAATCCGGATGTATTAGTAATGACTGCTACTCCTATACCAAGGACTCTTGCAATTATTTTGTATGGAGATTTGGATATATCTATTATAGATGAACTTCCACCTAATAGAAAGAAAATAGAAACACTTGCTGTGAGAAAAAACATGACAGACAGGATTATAGAGTTTATAAAAAAGAATGTTGATGAAGGACGCCAAGCGTATATTGTCTGCCCATTTGTAGAAGAGAATGAAGAAATGGAAGATATAAAATCAGTGGAAAAACTTGCTAAAATTTACAAAGATGAGGTATTTAAGGACTATAAAGTTGAAATATTACATGGAAAAATGAAGCCAAAAGAGAAAGAGCAGGTAATGCAGGATTTTAAGAATAATAATATTAGCATACTAATTTCTACAACTGTAATTGAGGTAGGAGTGGATGTTCCAAATGCTAACATAATGGTTATAGAAAATGCAGAAAGATTTGGCCTTGCACAATTACATCAGTTAAGAGGCAGAGTAGGAAGAGGAGAATATAAGTCTTATTGTATTTTGAAATATAAAGGTAATTCTGAACTTATAAGACAGAGAATGAAAACCATGGTGGAGACTGATGATGGATTTAAAATTGCAGAAAAAGATTTGGAGTTGAGAGGTTCTGGTGAATTTTTTGGAACAAAGCAACATGGATTGCCAGAATTTAAAATTGCTAATATATTTGATGATGTAAAAATACTAAAAACAGTTCAAGAACTTGCAATTAGGATAGAAATGGATGACTCAAAACTTTCTAAAGAAAAGAATTCAAAACTAAAAGATATTGTAAAAAAAGTAAGAGAAGAAAGAATTGAATTATAATAAAGATTATTATAGCATAATTAAGAAGTTAAACAAAAAAGAATTCCAGTACTTTCTCAATTGAGATTGTACTGGAATTCTTTTTTGGATCAGCGGGATTGAAAATCCCAGCACCAGGGCCTTTTGGCCTGCTTCTTACTAAATTTTTCCGATTTTTCGATCGGTAAAGGCTTAGGAACGCTCCCTGGGGCAGGGCTCCCGGGGAGGCTGTGGTACAGTTCATAAAGATACTGTGCCTGCCGTCCTCCCTCGACTTTGGCCAGATCGATCTTAAAATCGGTCAAATCATGGCTAGCAACCTTCGTCCGATTCTTTTTATCTTTCATCATGGTGCTTCTCCTTTTTTATACTTGTTTGGAATTCTTCAAACACTATCTATATTATATGGCAAAAACCTTGAAATGTCAATATATGTAAAAGAAATATACATAAAAAGATTACAAAAATGAGAATGAAAATACATGTACAGACAAAATGTTACAAAGATGTGAATAAAAAGCAAAAGCCTCAGAAAATGCAATTTAACAATTTCTGAGACTTTTAGAAAGGAACACAGAGTTTTACTTTGCTTCCCCAGTATAGGGGAAACCGTAAAAGCTTGCGACAAAATCCGAGTACCCCTCGAATTTCTTGTTGATCATGAACGGGTTCGTACCATCCGTCACCGGATCAACGAATCGCCCTACTCTTTTCGCACTATTTTCATAGCGCGGAAGAGCTTGACGCGCAAGGATAGCCTCGCGCCGCTCTTCTGCCGCTGCCTGAGCGTCATTCCAACGCTCAGTACGAACTGCGATGCCGTCGATGTTTCCGGCATCAGTAAATTCGTAGAAAAAAGCCATACTAAACCTTTCCTTTCTTTCCAAAACGTTGAGGACTTTCCCCAACTACTTCCTTAATTATACTACAATAGGAGCAAAATGTCAAAAAATATATATAAAAGCCAGAAAAAAGCATGAAAAAAGCCCCAAAAACCACAATTTTTTTTTATTTGCTATTGATTTTTTTAGAAATAAAGGGTATAATAATAAAAGCATAAGACGTAGAGCAGAAGAGTGGAAAGAATTCCACTCTTCTGAATGTTATGATGGCAAATGTAAACAAGGAGGAGAAGAATTGTCTAAATTAGAAGAGAAAGTTGAGGAATTAGTAACACCTAAAATAAATTCCATAGGATATAGAGTTTATGATGTTATGTATGTTAAAGAGGGAAAAGATAATTATTTAAGGATTTTCATCGATAATGATGAAGGAATAAGTTTAAATGATTGCGAAAAGGTAAATGATGCAATAACTGATATGCTTGATGAAGCAAATTATATAAAAGACCAATACTTTTTGGAGATTTCTTCTCCTGGAGTTGAAAGAAATATAAGAAAGAATGAACATCTGCAAGAAAGTTTAGGTATGGAAATAACAGTAAAGTTATTCAAACCAATTGAAAAGAAAAAAGAATATAATGGAATATTAAAAAGCTTTTCTGAAGAAGTAGTTACACTGATTGTAGAAAATGAAGAAGTGAGTATCCCAAGAAATATAATAAGTTCAATGAATAGAACTTTTCACTGGTAAAAAATTAAAGAAAGGAATGAAGAAAATGAAAAAGAATGTAAAAAAAGTAGAAAATAAAGGAGTAGATAGTTCAGAATTAATAATTGCACTTGATGAATTAGAAAAGGAAAAAGGAATAAAAAAAGATTATGTTTTAGAATCAATTGAAACAGCATTAGTTACAGCATATAAAAGAAACTTTGATATTAATTCTGATAATGTTAAAATTGTTTTAAATAAAGAAACCGGAGAGACTCATATTTATGAAGAACTTGAGGTGGTTGAGAATGTTGAAGACGACAAAACACAAATTTCATTAGAAGAAGCTAGAAAAATTGATCCTAAATTTAATGTTGGGGATACAGTTCATAAAGAGCTTATGCCAAAGAACTTTGGTAGAATTGCTGCACAAACAGCAAAACAAGTAATTGTGCAGAGAATAAGAGAAGCCTCAAGGGAGATTTTATTCAATGAGTTTAGTGGAAAGAAAGGCGAGATTATCTCAGGAATAATCCAAAAAGTTGATAGAAATATTGTTGTATTAGATTTAGGAAAAATAGAAGGAATAATGCCTGTAAAAGAACAAATACCAACAGAGACATATCATGTAAATCAAAAGATAAGGGCTTGTATTGCGAGTGTAGAAAAGGGACCAAAAGGCTCAACACAAATAATTGTTTCAAGAGCAAATAATGAATTTTTGAAAAAATTGTTTGAACTTGAAATACCGGAAATTTATGAAGGATTGATAGAAATAAAAAGTGTATCAAGAGACCCTGGCAAGAGATGCAAGGTTGCAGTTTACTCTTCAAACGAAAATATAGATCCAGTTGGTTCTTGTGTTGGACAAAAGGGAATACGTATTCAAAATATAATTAATGAACTAAGTGGAGAAAAGATTGATGTTATAGAATGGCATGAAGATCCATCAACATTTATAGCCGAAGCATTACTACCTGCAAAAGTTATGGCTGTGGATGCTAGGGAAGAAGAAAAATTTGCCCAAGTTATTGTTCCAGATGATCAATTATCTTTGGCAATTGGAAAATCTGGACAGAATGCAAGACTTGCTGCAAAATTAACAAATTGGAAGATAGACATTAAAAGCGAGTCTCAATTTAGGGAATTATTAAATACAATTCAACCAGATGAAGCAAATGAGTCTAAAGATAGTGAAGAATCTTGTAATTCGGAAGAATAGGAGGATTAACTTTGAAAAGAATACCGCAAAGAACTTGCATAGGCTGTATGCAGAGTAAGAATAAAAATGAGCTTTTAAGAATTGTTAAACAAAATGATGGAAAAATATTTGTAGATAAAGCTGGAAAAGCTAACGGCAGAGGTGCATATATATGTAATAGTGTGGATTGTCTTGAAAAAGCGATTAAATTAAAAAGATTAGAGAAAAAATTTGAAACAAAAATAGATGATGAAATATATGAGGATTTAAGAGGTGCGATTTTTGAAGGAAAATAAAGAAAAAAATATAAAAACGAAAATAATAATTGGAGGTGGAATTTATCTTGGGTAAACTAAAAGTACATGAATTAGCAAAAGAATTAGGTGTGCCAAGCAAAGAAATTTTAGAAAAGGCAAAAAAATTAAAAATTGAAGTTGCTAGTCATTTAAGCAATTTGGATGATGAACAAGCAAACAAGATAAGAAAAGCTTATAATAGCACTGGAACAGCAAATAAAAATGTTAAAAATAATAAAGAAAAGAAAGAAACTCCAGTAATAATAAGAAGAGAAGTAATATTGGATGAAGAAGATGAGAACAAAAAGGAAGAAAAAGTTCCAGAAAGAAAAGATTTAGGTTTTGTTAAGAGAAGAAATAATAATGATTATAACATAGTTTATAGAAACAAACCTAACAAACCATTAACTGTAAATGAGCTATTTGGACTTGGAAAAAAAGAAGAGAAACCTGAAGCAAAAAAGGTTCAAGTAAATGAAGAAAAAAAATTAGAACCAAAGAAAGAAGAGATAAAGGAAGATAAAAAAATTGAAGAGAAAAGGGAAGAAGTTGCTGTTAAGCAAGTTGTAGAGAATAAGGCTGAAAACAGGGCAACACAGAGTTCAAATATGGAAAATAAGAAAACATTTGATGGTAACCACAAAAATGATCAAAACAGGGACCAAAATAGAAATAACCGTTTTAATAACAACAGATTCGAGAATAATGGTTATAATAGAAATAACAATTCGTTTAAAAACCGTAATAATAACAATTCTCAAAATGGATATGGAAGAAATTTTGATAGAGATAATTCTCAAAATAATAATCGTAATAGAAACTTTAATCGCGATAATAACTTTAGCAGAAGAGATGGATCTTCTGAAAATAATGGAAGACAAAATAACTTTAGAAATAATGGATTTAACAGAAATGGAGGTTTTGGCAATAGGCCTCAACGTCCACTTGATGAGAAAAAAATTGACAAGAAAATAAATGACATACTTGAAACTGAAATAACAGAAAAAGAAAATCAAAGAGATTATTCTACAAAAGTTAGTTTTAAAGCCAAGGATAGTAGATTTAATGAACAAACTAAGCAAAATAAATCTAAAACAAGAAGATTCAATGGAGAAGAAGAATATGATGAGGGAAAACTTAAAAATTTAAAACAAGTTGATAAGCTTTCTAATATGTTTGGAGACCAAGAAGGCGGAATGCTTGATTACTACGATTTATCTACAGGACGTGGTAAGAAAGGAAAACGTAAAAACCAGAAAGGTTCTGAGGAAAGAAATAAACAAAAAATATTTAAACTTACAGAAATAACAATTCCAGAGAATATAAGTGTTAAGGACTTAGCTGCTGAATTAAAGAAAACTAGCGGAGAGGTAATTACAAAATTAATGGAACTTGGAATAATGGCAACAATAAACCAAGAACTTGATTTTGATACAGCATTCCTAATAGCACAAGAATTTGGTGTTACAGCAAATAAAAAGGAAGAAGTTAAGGAAGAAGACATTCTATTTGACGATTCTGAGGATAAGGAAGAAGATTTAGTTCAGAGACCACCAGTAGTTGTTGTTATGGGACACGTTGACCATGGTAAAACTTCACTTCTTGACGCGATAAGAAAAACTAATGTTATTGAAGGAGAAGCAGGTGGAATTACTCAACATATTGGTGCTTACAAAGTAACAATAAATGGAAGAGAAATAACTTTCTTAGATACTCCAGGACACGAAGCATTTACAAGCATGCGTGCTAGAGGAGCTCAAATAACTGATGTTGCAATACTAGTAGTTGCAGCAGATGATGGTGTAATGCCTCAGACTGTTGAAGCTATAAACCACGCAAAAGCAGCTGGAATTCCAATTATAGTTGCAATAAATAAAATTGATGTACCAGGTGCTAACCCTGAAAAAGTAAAACAAGAATTAATGCAGTATGAATTGGTTCCTGAAGAATGGGGAGGAAATACAGTATTTGTTGAAATATCAGCAAAAAAGAATATTAACATAGATCAATTACTTGAAATGGTTCTTCTTGTTTCTGATATGCAAGACCTAAAAGTTAACCCAAACAAACAAGCAAAAGGAGCTGTTATAGAAGCAAGACTAGATAAGGCAAAAGGCCCTATTGCATCTGTATTGGTTCAAAGAGGTAAACTCGATGTTGGAGATACAATAGTAGTTGGAACATCAATTGGTAGAATAAGAGCAATGAAAGACGATAAAGGTAAAAAAGTTAAGTCTGCAGGACCTTCTACACCAGTTGAAATTATGGGACTTACAAAGGTGCCAGAAGCTGGAGAAACTTTCTATGAAGTTAAGGACGAGAAAATGGCTAAACACTTAATAGAAAGAAGAGAAAGAAAAGCAAGAGAAGATGCAATGAACGCATATAATAAGGTTACTTTAAATAACTTATTTGAACAAATGGAACATGAAAACTTGAAACAATTAAACATAATTGTAAAAGCAGATGTTCAAGGTACAGCTGAAGCATTAAAGCAATCTCTTGAAAAATTATCTGATGAAGATGTTGCCGTAAAAGTTATACATTCTAGTACTGGAGCAATAAATGAATCTGATGTAAACCTTGCAAAGGCTGCAAAAGCAATAATTATAGGATTTAATGTAAGGCCAAATGTTACGGCAAAAGAAACTGCTGAAAAACAAGAAGTTGAAATTAAATTATATTCTGTAATTTATCAAGCTTTGGAGGATGTTGAAGCTGCGATGAATGGATTACTAGACCCAATCTATGAAGAAAAAGTAATAGGAAATGTTGAAGTAAGGCAAACATTCAAGGTTTCAAATGTCGGAACTATTGCTGGTGGATATGTAAAAGATGGTAAAGTAGAAAGAAATGCTGGAGTAAGAGTAATAAGAGACAATGTAGTAATACATCAAGGCAAATTAGTATCTTTAAAGAGATTTAAAGACGATGCTAAAGAGGTTTCTAAAGGATTTGAGTGCGGACTTCAAATAGAAAACTTTAATGATATACAAATTGGTGATATTATAGAGGTTTATGTAATGGAAGAAGTAAAAAGAACTAAGAAATCTAAAGTGCAACAAATATCTCAAGAACATGGAAACAAATAAAAGAAAGGGAGTTTGATGCTTTATGAGTAAAAATGAGGCAAGGCTTGGAAGAATTAATGAAGAGCTTATGAAAGAAATAAGTCATATTATAACCTATGAACTTAAAAATCCAGATGCAACTGGAATGATAAGTGTTACTAGAGTAAAAATTACGCCAGATTTGAAATATGCAAAAGTTTATGTGAGCTTATTAAATTCAAAAAGTAACGAAAAAACAATGCAGGCACTTAAAGATTCTGCAGGATTCATAAGGTCACAGGTCGCAAGGACGGTAAACTTAAGAATAACTCCAGAACTCATATTTGAATATGATGATTCAATAGAGCATGGTGAAAAAATTGACAATATATTAAAAGAAATAAGCAGAAAAGATAAAGAATTGAAGGAAAAATTGAATTCAAAAAAACAATAACAGGATAAAATTATTTTAAGAAAGAGGTAAGTAATGACTTTAGATAATATATTAGAAGAAATAAAAAATGCGAATACTATTGCAATTTTGGTACACGAAAATCCAGATGGAGATGCTGTTGGAAGTGCTCTAGCAATGGAGCTTGCTTTAAAGCAATTAAATAAAGAGGCAGATGTGATAATTCCAGAATTTCCAAAGGAATTTGAATTTCTGCCTGACGCAGATAAAATTAAGGCTGGAACTGATGTTACTTCTTACGATTTAGTTTTAACACTTGATTGTGCAAGCATAAAACTTATAAATAATTGTATAAATTATTTTGAAAATGCCAAAACAAAAATTGCAATCGACCATCATAGCAGTAACACAATGTTTGCAGATTACAACTTTGTTGACCAAGACGCTCCTGCATGTGCACAACTTTTACTAGTAGTCTTTGGTTACTACAATATTGAAGTAACCAAAGAAATTGGAACATGTATTTTAACAGGAATAATTACAGATACAGGTGGATTCAGATATGAGGGAGTAACTGCCGAAACATTTAGATTTGTTGCAGGCCTATGTGAAAAAGGAGTAAAAGTTTCAAAAGTATATCAAAGAGTATTTGCAAGCAAAACAAGAGCAAAATTTGAATTACATAAAATAGCTCTTGACAGAGAAGAATTCCTTGAAGATGGAAAAATTGCATTTACATACATAACAAAAGCAGACGAAGAAAAAGTAGGAGCAAAAAATGGAGACTATGATGGAATAGTTGAAAATGGAAGAGATGTAGAGGGAGTTGAAGTTTCTATATTCCTAAGAGAAACTGACAAAGGTATAAAAATTTCTCTTCGATCAAAAGACTATGTAAACGTTTCCGAGGCTGCTACAATGTTTGGAGGCGGTGGACATATAAGAGCCGCAGGATGCAACATTCAAGGAACAATAGAGCAAGCTAAAAATCAAATTATAAATAGAATAAAGTGCTATTTGAAATAAGGAGCTATGGAGAATGGATGGTGTTATTCTAATAAATAAAGAAAAAAGTTTTACCTCACACGATGTTGTGAGCATTGTAAAAAAAATAACAAAATCAAAGGTAGGCCACACTGGTACATTAGACCCTAATGCTACTGGTGTGTTACCTTTATTATTGGGGGAAGGAACCAAGATATCAAAATATTTGATCAACCATAATAAAGAATACGAGGCAGTAATACAATTAGGGAAAAAAACAACAACTGCCGATGTGGAAGGTGACATTGTAGAAGAAAAAGATGTGCCTAATAATGTTTATGAAAAATGTGAAGTTGTATTAAAAAGTTTTATGGGTAAACAAAAACAAGTTCCACCAATTTATTCAGCTATAAAAGTAAATGGAAAGAAGTTATATGATTATGCAAGAGCAGGTAAAAGTATTGAAATAGCCCCAAGAGATATTGAAATTTATGATATTGATATAATCAAAGTTGATCAGAAAAATAAGCAAATCTCATTTAGAGTTAGGTGTTCAAAAGGTACATATATTAGAAGCTTGTGTGAAGATATTGCCGTTAAACTCGGAACGGTTGGTTTTATGAAGGAATTAAAAAGAACAATGGTTGGAGATTTTAGAATAGAAAATGCAGTTACGATTAAAGAATTACAAAGCAAATTAAATGAAAATGATTTATCAGATATTATTTCTATTGAAGAAATATTTAAAGATAATAAAAATATAGAATTATCTGAAAATAATATAGAAAAATATCTGAATGGAGTAAAAATTAGTGTTAAATATGGAGACGGAATATATAAAATTTATTTTAATGGAGAATTCAATGGGATTGGCATTGTATCAGATGGAAAATTAAAGAGAGATATAGTACTTTCAAAATAGAATTTTATACTGTTGATTTTTGTCGAATGATTAAGGTTAAAAATATAAAAAAACTATTGCATAAAAATTAGTGTTGTGATAATATAATTATAGCAAAAGAGAACTGAATAAATATTCCCTGCGTGGTACGTGTAGAACGGAATTTTAGAACCAACAAATCATAAACGGGAGTCCGCCTTTGAATGTGGCGTGTAAGCTTAATCTGAAACTTAAGAAACCCATGAGCATTCAACAAGACACCCACCTGTCTCGGCAGGTTTCTTAAAATTTCATTTAACTTACGGCTAAGGCGGGGGATATTTTTTGATTATAAAAAGTGTTGGAGAAAAAATGAAAATAATAGATGTAGAAAGAGAACAAATCAACTTTTTAAAAGAAAATGGGATAGAGGATAGCAGTATTATTATAAAAGAACTGCTTTGTTTTTTGTTACAAGTTGATAAAGTATATCTAATAACACATTCAAATGAGGAAATGGACAAAGAGGTATATATAAAAGTTGTACAAAACACGAAAAAAATAGTTGGTGGAAAGCCAATACAGTATATAACGAATAATCAAGAATTTATGAAAATGAATTTCTATGTTGATGAAAATGTGCTGATTCCTCAACCAGATACGGAAATACTTGTATATGAGGTTCTAAAAATTTGCAAGGAATATAGTAATGGTGTTAATATACTAGATTTGTGCACTGGGAGTGGAGCAATAGCTGTATCTTTAGATAGAATTTTAAGGGAAAATTGTGTAGACGCTAAAATTTGTGCAAGTGATATAAGCAAACAAGCTTTGAAAATTGCACGAAAAAACAGTGAAAATAACAACGCAAATGTTAAGATTATTGAATCAGATTTACTTGAAAATATTGAATATAAAAAGTTTGATATAATTGTATCCAATCCGCCATATATAAGGACTGATGAAATAAAAAATTTATCTAAACAGGTAAAGGAAGAACCTTATATTGCATTAAATGGTGGCATTGATGGTTTACATTTTTATAGGAAAATTATAAAGGAAGCTAAGGGATATATTAAAAATAATGGCTATTTATGTCTGGAAATTGGATATAACCAAATGGAGAGTGTTCTAGGAATATTTAAAGAGAATAAGGAATACAAAAACTTAAAGCAGGTTAAGGATTGGTCTGGAAATGATAGGTGTATTATAGCTCAGAAATCAGAGTGATAAGAATAACAATAAAAATAAAGATGAAAAGTGTGGTGATTAAAATGTCGTTTTCTTCAGAACTAAAAACTGAACTTAGCAAAATTAGTAATTTAAAAAACAAAGATGAGGTATATGCTGAGTTTTTAGGTTATTTAGCAACTTCAAATATTAGTAGAGGTAAAAAATATACTAAATTTTCTACTGAAAATGAATACAACATAAATAGGTTTGCAAAACTATTAAATAATTTACAGGTTCAGGATTATAAGATTGAAATTATAGGAAAAGTATATACAATTTTGTTTGATACTGATAAACTGAAAAAAACAATTGATTACAGTAAGATATGTGAAGGAGAAAATATTGAGGAAATATTTAACGTATTAACTACAAGAGAATTAAAAAAGTCATATATAAGAGGAAACTTTTTAGGAGCAGGTTCAATAAGCAATCCGCAAAGCAGTTACCACTTGGAAATAATATTGAAAAATGAGAAATATGCCAGATTAACATCAAGAATCTTATCAGATTTTGGGGTAGAACCCAAAATATTAAAATCTACGGTGTATTTTAAAGATGGAGAACAAATTTCTAATTTTTTAGCATTAGTCGAAGCTAATTCATCTGTTTTGAAATTTGAACAAATAAGAGTTGTTAGAGAAATGAAAAATAATGTAAACAGACTAGTTAATTGTGAAACTGCCAACATGAATAAAACTATAAACGCATCAGTTAAACAAATAAATATTATAAAAAGATTAAAGGAGAGTGGAAAATTCAATTCTTTACCGGAAGAACTGAAAGAAATAGCCAAGCTTAGAGAAGAAAATCCAGATGCCACATGTGAAGAGCTTGGAAATATGTTACAGACACCGATAAAAAAATCCAGTGTAAGTCACAGGTTTAAAAAAATTGAAGGATATTTAAAGGAAAAATAATGGAAGAAAAAGAAATAGGATTATATATACATATACCATTTTGCAAACAAAAATGCTATTATTGCGATTTTGTGTCTTTTTCTAATAAAAAAAGAATGGTAAAAAGATATGTTATGTGTATTGAAAATGAAATAAAAAAAGTAGCACATGAAAACAAAATACTTGCAGAGCATGGATTAGAACCAGTTTATGTATTAAAGACAATATATATTGGTGGAGGCACACCTTCTGTAATTAATGAAATGTATATTGGAGAATTATTAAATACAGTTAAGAATAGCTTTATGCAGAAAAATGAAATAGAGGTTACAATAGAGGTTAATCCTGGAACTGTTACAAAGGAAAACTTAAAAAAATATTTTGAATATGGAGTAAATAGATTGAGTATTGGACTCCAAGCAACTCAAAATAGACTCCTTAAAGAAATTGGAAGGATCCATACGTATGAAGAATTTGAATTAACCTATAAAAATGCAAGAGATGTGGGATTTAAAAATATAAATGTAGATTTAATGATTGGCTTGCCAAACCAATCAATAGAAGATGTGAAAGAAAGTACAAGAAAAATATTAAAACTAAAGCCAGAACATATATCTGTATATTCACTAATAGTTGAAGAAAATACAAAAATGGAGGAGCTTGTTTTAAAGAAAAAAGTAGTGTTGCCTGAAGATAAAATTGAAAGAGAAATGTATTGGTATGTGAAAAACGAATTGGAAAAGAAAAAATATTGCCATTACGAAATATCTAACTTTGCAAAAAGGGGGTTTGAATCTAAGCATAATACAGACTGCTGGAACCAAAACGAATATATTGGAGTTGGCACTGCTGCATGCTCTTTTTTGAATAATGCAAGGTACGGAAATACCGAGAATTTGGAAGAGTATATACAAAATATAGAAAATAATACGCCAAGCAAAAATATTATACTCCAAGAAATATTAGACGAAGAGAGTAAAATGAATGAATATATGATGCTATCACTAAGGAAAATAGATGGAGTAAGCATATCTGAATTCAAAAAGAGATTCAACCAAAATCCAATAATGAAATACAGTAAAACGCTTAAAAAATTGATTGATGAAAATTTAATACAAATTGACAAGGATAGAATAATGCTAAGCAAAAAGGGAATTGACTTGGCAAACCTTGTTTGGGAAGAATTTATTTAAAAATATATTGAAAAATAAGAAAATAATGTTAAAATAATAAAAAATGGAGGAATAAAATGAAAGAAGAATTCATCGAATTATTAAAGTCAACGAACAGAGAAGGAATGGACAATCTGCTGGCCTTCCTTGAAAAATCAGATTTTTATGTGGCACCAGCAAGTACAAGGTTTCATGGAAATTATGAAGGAGGCCTTCTAGAACATAGCATGAAGGTATATGAAATATTCAAAGAAAAAATAAAAAATAGTGGGTTAAATACGCCAGAAGATACAGTAAAAATCGCTGCACTATTACATGATATTTGTAAAACAAATTTTTATAAAACAGATTATAGAAATGCTAAGAATGCTTTGGGAGAATGGGAGAAGGTGCCATACTATACTGTAAATGATACTATACCATATGGTCATGGTGAAAAATCTGTAATGATGCTTACTGAATATATAAAACTAACTAATGAAGAAAAATATGCAATTCGTTGGCATATGGGCTTTACTGAACCCAAAGAATTATATGGAACATTGGGAGAAGCATATAAAAAATATCCTATAGCTTTATTACTAAATGAAGCTGATTTGGAAGCTACATATTTCTTTAATATATAAAACTACATGAACCCGAAAGGGTTCTTTTTTTACATAAAAACCGTATAAAATACTGAAAAAGATATACAATTATATAAAAAAGAAATAATGGAGATATACTTTTGAAGGAAATTTTGTTTATTTGCATTGGTAATAGTAAAATAATTGGAGATAGCTTTGGCCCTGTTGTGGGCTCAGTATTGGAAAATGATAAAAGAAATATTAGAGAAAAATTTAATCTTAATATTAGTGTTGTTGGTACAATTCGAAAACCGCTATTATATAAAAAAATTGAAAAAGAAATAAGAAATATTGATAAAAGCAGGTTTTGTAAAATTATTGTAGTAGATTCGGCACTGGGGAGTAAAAGTAATATAGGAAAAGTACTTATTGGAAAACGGAACAATAGAAGCTGGTAAAGGACTAGAGAAAGGGAGAAAATTAGAAGGTGATATGATTTTAAAAGGGGTTGTTGGAGAAAATTTTTATAATATAAAAGAAAATATAGGAGCTCTTGGGAAGGTTAAGGAGAGTGAGATAAGAAAAATTGCAATAAAAGCACTGGATATAATTTATTATAGTATAAAAAATATCTAATTGGAAATAATTTCTATATAAAATAATTTTTATTGGAGGAAAACGATGGATAAAGAAGAAATGAAAAATGTTATTATTCTAAAAAACTTACCATCAAATTTAATTGATGAAGCAATAATGGTTATTAAAGATAGAAAAAGTGCCAAGAAGTTTGATTTTAATCAGATACTAAATAATGGAGAAGAAAAACATAAGGTAATACAAGGATACATGAAAAATGATGAACTAAAAAAGATTGAAAACACAAGAAAAGAGGGAAGAAAATATGTAATAAAAGAGGCCGAAATTATACTGAGTGATTACATTTCGAAAATTGAAAGACCAAAATACAATGAAAGCAAAATAAAAAAACTTGAAAAATCTTGTAAAAGAGCAAAGAAAATAAATCTAGTATTAATCATTGTTAGTTTTATAAGTATTATTATGCAGATAATTAAATAATAGTAATAAAACCTTATTCCTTTGAATATTAATTTATAAAAACAAAGGAAGAGGTGTTTTTTTATGGAACGAGCATTGAGCCAAGAAGAAAGAATTAGAAGAGCTGAAGAGATACGTGGAAGAAGATATGAAAACAGACATAATATGGAGTATGTTTACAATAAGAAATGTTCAGATAATAGAAATATGGTGCACTCAGCAGATGTAAAAAAGAAAATTGCAAAAAAAATGATAGTTCAAATACTAGTTTGTTCTATTATTTATTTTAGCATGTACATAATTAGTAATTTAGAGCACGTATTTTCTAGCAACATTATTGAAAAGGCTAAGGAAATACTATCATATGATGTGAGCTTTAGTGAATTAAAAGAAAATGAGGCAATAAAAAAAGTAAGAGACACAATAGAAAATTTTGTGAAGATAACTGTAAATAAAGATGAAGAGAGTTTAAATGCGGTGGTAAATTCTGAAAATTTGGATGTGGATGGGACCGTTCAAGATAACAATTTAATAGAAAATATAGAAGCAATTGGAGGAGCAGAAGATAAAATAGAGGAAGAAGCATCAGTTTTGGAAGAACCAAAAACGCAAGAAGAGCAAGACATTGAATATGTTAAGCAAAATGCTAATATAATTTGGCCATTAAAAGGTGTAATTACATCAAGGTTCGGAACCAGAGAAGCGACTGAAATTGTAACGCCAAATCATCATGGAATAGATATAGCTGGAAATACTGGGGCAGATATAATTGCAGCTATGGATGGAATTGTTACACAAAATTCATGTGAAGGGGATTATGGCAAACATTTGAGGATAGAAGGAAACGGAGTTTTAACATTGTATGCTCATTGTAGCAAGTTGCTTGTTAATGAAGGCGAAGCGGTCAAGCAGGGGCAAAAAATTGCAGAAGTTGGAAGTACTGGAAGAGCAACAGGACCACATCTACATTTTGAAATACGAAGAGATAACAGATATATAAATCCAGAAAGCATACTTGAAAATTTATGAAAAGTGAAAGGAAAGAAATATGCAGATAAGAATAA
Organism: uncultured Clostridia bacterium; assembly: GCA_934130025.1. GTDB lineage: Bacteria > Bacillota > Clostridia > TANB77 > CAG-508 > CAG-245. The sequence continues at coordinate 2,623 of CAKOXG010000006.1, read as the reverse complement.
ACCTAAAGATTTTTTTATTTTTTTTAATATTTATAGTCACAAAACAAATTAAAATTTATGCTTTGCTAATGTTATTTGCTTTAATACATGAAATTGGACATTTGCTAATGGGAGTTGTACTTGGATTTAAACCAGAGGCCATTTCAATCATTCCAACAGGATTTACAATAAATTTTAAAACAAAGTGTGAAGACTATAACAAAAAAATAAAGAAGGGAAGCCTGTTAAATTTAAAGAAAATAATTGTTGCACTTGCAGGGCCCTTGACTAATCTCTTAATTATACTAATAAGCATCATATATTATAAAGTTACAAATGAGATACAAATTTTTAAAATGCCAATCAATTTAATTTTATACTCCAATATATTAATTTTTATGTTTAATATGTTACCAATATATCCGCTGGATGGAGGAAGAATTTTAAAAGGAATATTCAATATTACATATGGAATAAAAAAGTCATACATAATCTCAAATAATATTTCCAATATCACATTGATGATAATAACAGTTTTATCAAGCTTTCTTATATTAATATATAAAAATATAGCAATTTTTATTATAGTTATTTACTTGTGGGCAATTACAATAAAAGAAAATAAAAATTACAGAATGAAAATTAATGCCCTAAAAATGAAATATTAAAGTATTTCGAAAAAAATATTGAAAATGAAATGAATTAATAGTAAAATTAAATTATAATATAAAAATTAACGGAGGAAAAAATGAACAAAATAAAAAATGAAAGTGGAATTACATTAATTGCCTTAACAGTTACAATTGTTGTTATGATGATTTTAATAATTGGAATTTCAGCTGTTATGACAACCAACATTGAAATAGAAAATTATAATAAAGTGAAAGAAGATATTGTTGCATTAACAGAAGCTGTAAAGCTATATTATTTGCAAAATAGTAAACTTCCAATAGTTGAAACGCCAACTATTTCAAGGTTAAATATACCAACAAAAGACATTAATCCTAATGACAATAACCGCTATTATTACATTAATACAAGTTTATTGACAGATGTACAACTTAATTGCGGAAAGGGAAACACCAATAAAACATATACATCTAGTGATAACGATTTATATGTGCTAAATGAGAAAAGCCTAACAGTATATTACCTAAAAGGAGCTGTGCTTGACGGCCAAAAGCATTACACTGTTGTAGATGATTTTCAAGGTGGAGGATTTGCTACAGATTATTATTCAAAAACAAATTTGCCAATAATATCAGCTGTAACAATGGAAAGTAGTGGAGCAGACAAAACAATTGTACAACCTGGAGAAACAGTTACTCTTAAGATTCTTTTAAATTATGAATTAACTAAAAAACCTACAGTGAAAATAAATAACACTGTGGTAACTGTGACCTGGAATGGAAAAATTGGTACTGCAAGTTATACATTTGCGGAGACACCAACAAATGCAGACCTTGCAAAAAATGGGACAGAAGTACCATTTAGTATATATGGATATACAGCTGATGGAAGAACAGGAAACACAATAACACAGGTCAATTTTGGAAAGAAGGTTTATATTATTTCTATAGATGTGATAAAGCAAATGAAGGTAGGAGATTACGTAGATTATAAGCCTGCCTTAGAAACAGAGACAGATGCAACGAAAAAAACGTATTCATTAACATCTGATAAAAGTGGAGTATCAGGGAATCCGCAGACAGTAGCATATGAAAATGGACTAAAATGGAGAATACTAAATATAAATGAAGACACAGGAAAAATAGATATAGTATCAGATCCAACAACAGCAACAGTAAAATTCTATGGAGCAACAGGATATAATAATGGAGTATATGCTTTAAATGATGTATGCGAGCAATTGTATAGCAATAAAGCAAAAGGAATAACTGCAAGAAGTATAAATCTAGAAGATATGGAAAAAAACTTAACACCAACTGGGTTTGCTGCAAGAAATGATTATAATAAAGGTAATACAAGTGGTCATGCACAGTATGGAACAACGAAGACATATACCGAAGGTAAAAGTTATTATCCATATAGTTATAAAAATACCATTGGTTCAGGAGTAGATATAGCAGAAGATAAGGCAAATACAATAACACAGCCAAATATAATAAATGCTGTAGATCCATATAAGGAAAGCACATATTCAAAAACATTAACAAGTGGATATACACAAGCACCAACAAAGAATTTAACAGTAACACAAACATATTATAATATATCGATAAATCCAACAAATTACGGAGCAGCATCAAGTGTACTATCTAATTTTAATTGGTATTGGGTAGCTTCTCGCTTTGTGTATACGGACTTAAGCGATGCTCATGTCGGGTTTCGCTGTGCAAGCACGTACATAAACAGCTACGGCTTGCTCTACTCGAGCAGCCGCACGGATACGAGCCCCAGTTACCGTCTCCGTGCTCTAGTTTCTCTAGACTCTAGAGCCCTAACTGAAAAGACAGGTAACACATGGAGCACAAACATGTAGCAAAACTAATATAAGCAGAAAACGGCTTAAGGGAGCCTCTAAACTCATTGCCGAAATCTGGAATAAGATGGTGTATTATATGGTGTGTAAATTAATTTTTACATACCATATTTTTTTGTGCTCACGAAAGGAGAAGAAAAT